>JAZQRG010000136.1:0-3887 GCA_045629445.1 Mycetocola sp.
GAAATGGTTCCTCTTGTCACGTTCGTCCGAAGCGCCCGTCTCTTCCACCCGCCGCTGGTGGGTGCTCGCCATCGTTGCGCTCACCCAGCTCGTCGTCGTTCTCGACGGAACCATCGTCAACATCGCCCTGCCTCAGGCCCAGGCTGACCTCGGCCTCACCGATGTTGAGCGACAGTGGGTCGTCACCGCGTACGCCCTCGCGTTCGGCGCCCACCTCCTGCTCGGCGGCCGCATCGCCGGCTACTGGGGCAGGAAGCGCTCGTTCATCCTCGGCATGATCGGCTTTGGCATCGCGAGCGCGTACGGCGGGCTCATCGGCACTGGCACCGAACTCATCGTCGCGCGCGGGCTCCAGGGCATGTTCGCCGCGCTCATGGCCCCGGCGGCTCTCGCCATCCTCACCACGACGTTCCCCTCGGGGCGGGAGCGCAACACCGCGTTCGCCGTCTTCGGCTCCATCGGTGGCGCTGGTGCCGCGGTTGGACTCGTCCTCGGCGGAGTACTCACCGAGTTCTTCAGCTGGCGCTGGTGCCTGCTCGTCAACGTTCCGGTCGTGCTGATCGCGATCGTCGCCGCGATCTCCCTGCTCACGGAGAGCAAGGCCGAGGGCGACAACAAATATGACGTCCTCGGCACCGTCCTGGTTGCGCTCGGACTCGGTTCGCTCGTCTATGGGTTCACCCTTGCCGAAGACGGCTGGGACACTCTCGGCGTGTGGATCTGCCTCGGCGGCGGTGTCGTGCTGATGGCGCTGTTCTTTTACTCCCAGTCGAAGACCGCTCAGCCGTTGCTCCCCCTCCGCGTCATCGCCAACCGGGTACGCGGCGGCTCGCTGCTGCTCCAGATGGTGTCTGGCAGCGTCATGATCGGCATGATGCTCTACCTGACGTTCCACCTGCAGATCGTGCTCGGTTTCTCACCGCTTCTGGCCGGCCTGGCATCCCTGCCGCTCACGATCGTGATCAGTATCGTCGCTCCGATCGCGACCAAGCTCCTGCCGAAGATCGGACCAAAACCACTCATGGTTGCCGGGCCGCTCATCGCCGCAGCCGGAATGCTCTGGTTAAGTCGACTCAGCGCGACGGGCAACTACTGGACCGAGATCGTGCCCGGTGTTGTGCTGCTCGGAATCGGCATGGCCATGCTCTTCGTTCCGATGCAGAACCTCGCCCTGCTCGGTGTTGAACCCCACGACGCCGGTGCAGCGAGCGCGGCGAACACGGCGGCGATGCAGATCGGCGGCTCAATCGGCCTCGGCATCTACACAGCGATCTACACGGCACACAGCGCGTCGGGTGTCGGGCTCGACGCACTGGTTTCGGGATACTCAGCGGTCTTTATCGGAACGGCGGTCGCACTCGTGATCGGCTCACTCATCGCGGCAACATTCATCCGAGGGACGAAGGACGAGCTCATGCCGATGGGTGACGTTCCCGAGAAGGCCCTGCACCTGGGCTGAGGCCGGTGACGGCTTCCACCGGTGTGCGTCAGTCGTCGAGGTCGGGGGCGAAGTCGGGGCCGTCGCGATCGAGTGTGCCGATCGGCACCCCTTCGCTGTTGAGGATTCGCAACTCATCGTCGTCGTCCTGCTCGAGTATCGCCGTCGACGCGGCACTCAGCCAGGTGTTCACACCTTCACAGGCCATGAGCGTCGTCGCCAGGTCGGAGAAGACGATTTGTTCGCCCTCGAGTGTCCACGTGCCGACCAGCTGGTTGCATCCGTCGCTGCCTGCAACACTGCCGTCGTCAGAGAACTCGAGGTAGGGTTCCCCCGCATCGTCGGGGTCTCCCCACGAGCCAACGATAAATTCCTCGGTGAGTGTGGGAGTGGGCTGAGTCGTCTTGCCCCCGCTTCCGTTGCCCCCGTTTCCGTCGCGGCCGGGTCCGCCGTTGCCCCCGCTGCCTCCCGGCTGTCCGCACGCGGCCAGCGCGAACGCGAGCACGCACACCGCGATCATCGTTGACAAACCTCTGCGCTGAGAACTCTGCCTGACCATGACACCCTCCGAACGACAAGCGCACCTGGTGGTACTGCCACAGACCATAATCCCGCCGGTTCCCGACCGACCAGAGTCGGGCGACCCTTTCACCCGGTTGCGATATCGCGGCGATTCAGCACAACGGATGCCAGAACCACAGCAGTGACGGCGATCGCGAGCATCGCAAATCCACCGCTCCAGTCCACCTCGGTGCCGAGGGCAATTGGTGTGTGCGAAAACGGTGAAAGATTTTCGGCCCACTCGGGCAGTCCGACGAGCTTGCCGAACAGCCCAAGGAATGCACCCGCGGCGAAGAGAGTCCAGCCGAGCGGCGCGGTCAATCGCGGCACGAGCACGAATACCAGGGCAACGATGCCGAGGTAGAGCAGAGCGGCGGGGAACTGGGCAGCCGCCGACGCGAACGAATCGCCTCCCACGTCGCTCGGCGCGCCGACGAGTGCGGCGGCCAACGCCGCGGCGAGCGCCGCAGCTGCCAGCACGAGGCCCACGGCAATCACACCGACGAGAAGGTAGTCGGCGAGCCACCGCACCCGCTGAACCGGACTCGCGAGCACGAGCTCCGCGGTCGTGAGTGCTTCTTCCTGGCGCGCCCGAATAACCGCCTGAACGGCGCAACCGGCCGCGAGCATGCCGACCACTGTGAAGATCACGCTCAGAAACGCCTGGCTGAGCGATTCTCCCTCCCCGGAGAGTCGCCTCAGCTGCTCGGCGATCGGGTTGCTGGCCACATCGTTGTTGCCCGCGACGGTGCCGAGCGCACCCCCGAAGATCCCGAGGAGCACTCCTCCTGCCATCCACCCGATCACGAACGGCCACTGCAGTCGCCAGGCAAGCCCGAGCGATCCTGACAGTGTGCCGCGAGCAGTCGCTCGCCCGATGCGCGCCGGGAACACACTCGCCCCGCTGTCACGAGTGGTCTGCAGCAGACACGCGGATGCCGTGAGCACGGCCGCGAGGGCAAGGTTCAGCAGCAGCGGGGTCGCCGTGTTGGCGGTAAACGGGTGGGTCGCCAGGCTCCAGCCGATCGGCGAGAGCCAGCTCGGCCACGCACTATCGACGGTCAGGCCGTCGCTGGACACCGTCCCGAACGCGTCGCCAATGCCACGGGCGAGATAGGCGACGATGACGACGCCCGCTGCCGTTCCGTTGGCCGCCCGTGAGGTGACCAGAAGTTCGGAGGTGAGCAGGCCAACAGCGAGGAAGCTGATGCCGACAGCGGCGAGCGCGGCGCCGGTGAGCCAGGAACCGGCCGCGTCCAGGCCAGCGCCAAGAAGGCATCCGCTCACCACGACCGCAATCAGGAGGTTGACGATCACTCCCCAGACGACCGTCGCGGCGAGCGGGTCGAGGCGAGGCACCGGTGCCGCCTGGAGAAGTTCGGCACGGCCGCTCTCCTCTTCGGCGCGGGAGTGCCGGACGGCGAGGAATGTACTGAGAAGGCCGACGAGCAGGCCGAGGAAGGCGAAGATCGAGAAGATGAAGAGAGCGTCAAAGTCGGCGCCCTGGGGTGGCCCACGCAGGATCAGGATGGCCGGGTTCGCCGTCGCCAACCTGAGGAGCGCGACGCGCTGTTTCTCGTCGCCAAAGTTGTCTTCGAGCGCCGTTGCCGTAAAGAACACGAGAGCACCGAGCGCGACGAGCCAGCTCAGCACCTGGACACGATCCCGCCTCATCCGCTGCAGAAGCAGCGCGGGAAAGGTCGTCATTCCCTGCCCCGAGCATGTCTCACCGGAGGGTGGACGAGACCCGGATCGGCGGGAACGGCGCCGTGGGCGACGACGGGGCGAGGTGGTTCCGCTGTCGATTCCACCGTCTCGGCAGCGTCACCGTAGTGCCGGAGGAAGAGCTCCTCGAGTGACGGCGGGTTGATCGTGAGTCCCGTCACCC
>JAZQRG010000137.1:0-4238 GCA_045629445.1 Mycetocola sp.
CTCGCGATGAGCGCCCAGACCAGCGCGGGCTGGTTGGTGAACAGCTGCGGACCCGGCTGGATGCCGTACGATTGGAAGGCGGAGAGGATGATCGCCGCCGTTGCCGTCGTCGGCAGGCCGAGCGTGAGCAGCGGAACGAGCACTCCAGCCGCAGCGGCGTTGTTCGCCGACTCCGGTCCGGCGACACCCTCGATGGCACCGCGGCCGAACTGTTCCTTGTGCCTGGAGAGCTTCTTCTCGGTTGCGTAGGACAGGAAGGTCGCGACATCCGCTCCACCGGCGGGGATCGTTCCGATCGGGAACCCGATGGCGGTTCCTCGAAGCCAGGGCTTCCAGGAGCGGCGCCAGTCGTCCTTCGTCATCCAGCTGCGCCAGCCGCGAGTGACCGGGATGAGCGCGATGGCCCCGTGCCGCATCCGGCTCGCGACGTAGAGCGTCTCACCGACAGCGAAGAGACCGACCGCGACAAGCACGACGTCGATACCGTCGGCGAGGGGAAGCAGGCCAAAGGTGTAACGCTGCTGGCCGGACAGGATCTCCGTTCCGACGAGTCCGAGGAACAGACCGATGCCGAGAGAGGTGAGTCCGCGCCACACCGACGACCCGAGCAGGGCGCCGACCGTGATGAAGGCGACGACCATGAGCGCGACATAGTCGGCAGGCGAGAGCAAGACCGCCCAGGAAGCGATGAGCGGTGCGAACAGGGTGAGGCCAACGGTTGCGATGGTGCCGGCGACGAACGAGCCGATCGCCGCCGTCGCGAGTGCGGCAGCACCCCGACCGAGTTTCGCCATCTTGTTGCCCTCGAGCGCCGTGACGATCGAGGCGGACTCGCCCGGCGTATTGAGCAGGATGCTCGTGGTCGAGCCGCCATACATGCCGCCGTAGTAGATACCGGCGAAAGTGATGAGAGCCGCGGTCGGGTCGAGTGTGTAGGTGAGCGGAAGGAGCAGGGCGACCGTCATGGCGGGGCCGATGCCGGGGAGCACGCCGACGGCGGTGCCGACGAGAACGCCGATGAAGCCGAAGATGAGGTACTGGGGCTGGAGGGCTGTGGCGAAGCCCTCCATCAGGCTCAGGATGTTGTCCATGTCAGCCTCTCAGGGTTGCGATCAGCGGGTCGAGCCAGGTCAGCAGTGGACCGGGAGGTAGTGAGAGGCCGAGGAGCCCGCCGAAGAGAATAAAGATGACGAGGCCGAGCACGAGGCCGATGATCAGCGCCATCCACCAGCGTTTGGCGCCGAGCGACCAGGCGACTCCGCCGAAGAGCACGGCGGCGGCGATCGGCCAGCCGATCACCTCGATCAGCGCGATGTGGGCGACGACGAATGCCGTGATCTTGGCCAGGGTGACCCAGTCGGTCTTCGCTGTGCTGTCGATGTCTTCGCCCTCTTCGAGGTCGGCGAGCCGGCCACGAAGAACGTCAACGATGACCATCGCAGCCGAGACCACGAGGATGGTGCCCACGAGGAACGGGAAGACGCGGGGTCCGACCTGGGTGCCAGCGCCCGGCACCCGGATGGAGAAGGCGCCGACGAAGACGAAGACCCCGAGTGCGAGGGCGAGAGCGGCGAAGATGTACTCGCCGAGTTTCGACCGTGCGGCTGGCGTTGCGACCTCTGCGGCCGCCGGGTGCGCCTGGCTGTTGCCTGGCGCACCCGTCGATGGGCTGGACATTGTCAGCCGACCAGACCGATGTTCGTGAGCGTTGTGGTGACCTCGGTGATGTTCTCCTCGAGGTAGCTGTCGAATTCGTCGCCGGTCAGGAAGGCATCCGCCCACCCGCGCGTTTCGAGCTGCTCGGTCCACGCCTCGCTGTCGTGCAGCTCAGTGACCGTCGCGATGAGTGCGTCGCGGTCGGCCTCGGAGATGTCGGTCGGTGCGAGCACTCCGCGCCAGTTGGTGAGCGTGACGTCGTAGCCCTCGTCGGTGATGGTCGGAACGTCGGGGAGGTTCTCGGCCGGCTCGGCGCTTGAGACGGCGAGCGCCCGCATTGTGCCCGCCTCGATGTGCTCGACGAACTCGCCGATGCCGGAGATGCCAGCGGCCGCGTTGTTACCGAGGATGAGGTTGACCGCTTCGCCGCCACCCGAGTTCGGGATGTAGTTGAGGCTCTCAGCGATCTCGGTGCCGGAGAGGCCGGCTTCCTCGAGCAGCAGGCCAGCGAGGATGTGGTCGGCCCCACCGGCCGAACCGCCGGTGACCGAGACGTCCTGGCCGTTGTCGACGATGTCCTCGACGAGGTCTTCGAGCGTGTCGTACTTCGAGTCGGCCGGAACCACCACGACGAGTGCTTCCTCGGTGAGACGAGCGATCGGTGTGGTGTCTTCCATCCGGTTCTGTGCCGCGTTGGTTTCCACAGCACCGACCATGACGAGGCCGGTGACCATGAGAGTGTGCGGGTCTTTCTCGTTCGCCAGCGAGGCGAGGCCGACGGTGCCGCCGGCTCCACCGATGTTGGTGACCGGTGCGCTGTCGACGATCTTCTCGGCGGTCAGGGTTTCGGACATGGCGCGACCGGTCTGGTCCCATCCGCCGCCCGGCTCCGCTGGAACGATGATCGAGACGTCGGTGACCTCGGCGGATTCCGCCGAATCCGAGCCGCCGCCGGTGTCGGCTGCTGGTGTGCTGCATGACGCGAGCGTGAGAGCTGTCGCTGCGGCCACGATGACCAGGCTGAGTCGTCGCATGGGTTTCTCCTCATTGAGTGGGTGCGAGTTGCGTGATTGCGGAGGTGCCGGTGCTGGCACGACTCGCTGCTCAGCACGATAGTTCGAGCATCGATCCACCCATGGCTTTCGTAAGTATTGGCCATGACTATTCGGCCGATCTGACGGCATCCGTTCGTTTCATCCCGCCCGACGGAGTGACAATGGGGGAGTGAAAGCAATGTCGCTTCGAGTGCAGCTGCTCCTGCTGCAGGCCCTCATCGTGTGCTCCGTTGTCCTCGTGACCGGTGTTGTCGCGGCGAGCCTGTTCGAGCGCCAGATGCGTGACGCCTACCTCGATCGCATGATCGGTGTCGCGCAGTCGGTTGCGACACTTCCCGCGATCAGCGGCGCATACGACGACGCCGACCCCGCAGCGGTCATCCAGCCCATCGCCGAGGTCATCCGTGAGGCGTCGAACGTCACCTATGTCGTCGTGACGGATGCCGACGGCATCCGTTATTCGCACCCGGACGCCGACCGCATCGGCGAACCCGTCTCGACAGACCCGTCCGTGCCGCTCTCGGGCAAGACGTTCGTCGGCACCGAGACCGGCACCCTCGGCGAATCGTGGCGGGCGAAGGTGCCGGTGCGAAGCGACGACGGGGAGATCATCGGCACGGTGTCCGTCGGCATTCTCGAGTCAGCGCTTCGGGACGACTTCGTCGGTGGCCTTGGGGGCCTCGTCACGCCGCTGGCGATCTCCGCCGTCGTCGGGATTTTCGCTGCAGCTGGCGTGACGGCGATCGTCCGTCGGCGGATCTACCGGCTCGAGCCCAAGGAGATTGCGTCTCTTGTCGGTTCGCGGGAAACCATGCTCCACGGCATGAGCGAGGGGATGATCAGCGTCGACGAGAACGGCGTGATCGCGCTCGTCAACGACGCTGCGCTCGAACTGCTCGGACTCGAGGAGGATTCGCTGACCGGGCGAGTGGCCGCGGACGTGCTCGACCCGTCCCTCGTCGGTGTGCTGCAGCGCGGCGAACCCGGCGGGCAGCTCGTGCTTGCGGGGGAACGCATCCTGGTCGCACGGAGCACGGGCAGCGAGCTCAACGGTCGGCCCGTCGGCGCTACGCTGCTGATCCGCGACCACACCGAGCTGCACCAGCTGTTGCGGGAGATGGACGGCGCACAGTCGCTCACCAACGGACTGAGGGCGCAGGCGCACGAGTTCGCGAACAAGCTGCACGTGATCTCGGGGCTGCTCGAGCTCGGCCTCGTCGATGATGCGCGCGCGTTTGTCGAGCGCACCGGAACCGGTGGGCCGTTGCGGGTGCCCGGTGAAGGGGTCATCCGCGAGATCCCCGAGCTTGCCGCACTGCTTCTGGTCAAGGCCAGCCACGCTCGCGAACTCGGGATGAGCGTGTCGATTGTGCCGGCTGATCCGCTCCCGGCCTGGTTGAGGTCGGATGCCGCGCTGACGTTGCGCGGTGACCTCGTGACGGTCGTCGGCAACCTCATCGACAATGCGCTCGAGGCGTGTTCGGCCGGCAACCAGATCGAGTTGGGCTTCGCCGTTGATGGCGCCGT
>JAZQRG010000138.1:0-3032 GCA_045629445.1 Mycetocola sp.
ACGCGCCCTGGTGACGATGTCCCCCGGCCCGTTTCGATCTGATCGTTCGTCCTGAACGAGTTGGCTCCCTAGAAGAGGTCCTTCTCCTCAAGCCAGTCACGCGCCAGAGCCTCGGGCGACAACTTCTCGTCACCCTGGTTGAGGGCGTTGAGGTCGATGAGATCCTGTGTCGTGAGTTCAGCCGAGACGGCATTGAGCACCTCAACGACCTCGTCACTCGCCTTCTCGGCGTTGATAAGCGGAAGCACGTTCTGCGGCAGGATCAGGTTTTCGGGGTCCTCGAGCGTGACAAACCCGAACTCCTCGATCGAGGGTGTCGTCGAGAAGATGTCCGCAATGTTGACGGTGCCGTCAACGAGCGCCTGCGTCGTCAGCGGCCCACCCGAGTCACTGATCGGAACGAAGGTGATGCGCGCAGCGTCCACTCCGTAAACCTCGGTGAGACCGGTCGGCCCATACGGCCGCTCAGCCAGTTCGGGGTTTCCACCGACGATGAGGGGAACATCAATTCCAGCGAGGTCGGCAAGGCTTGTGACCCCATTCGCTTCGCTGAATTCCGAGGTGACGTTGTAGCTGTCCTTGTCCTGGGCCTCGGCCTGGTCGAGCACCTCGAGGTTCTCCGGAACAACCTCCTGAAGTGCGGCAAAGACTTCATCGCTCGTCTTGGCATCCGAACTGTCGTCAAAGAACTGCAGCAGGTTTCCGCTGTATTCGGGAATGAGATCGATCGACCCGTCATCGAGCGCCTCGATGTAAACATCGCGCTGTCCGATCTGTCCCTTGAAGTCGACGGTGATGTCGTTGGCCTCGAGTGCCTGTGCATAGATCTGCGCAATGATCTCGGACTCGGCAAACCCGGCAGCCCCGATCGAAATGGTCTCGCTGTCGCCACCGGCCGAGTCATCCTCGGCGAGCGGGTCGCCACTCGAGCAGGCGGCCAGTGTCAGAACG
The DNA here is from genome assembly GCA_045629445.1 of Mycetocola sp. Classification (GTDB taxonomy): domain Bacteria; phylum Actinomycetota; class Actinomycetes; order Actinomycetales; family Microbacteriaceae; genus Mycetocola_A. Next base: position 952 of record JAZQRG010000138.1, read on the forward strand.
GCGCCAGCGGCAAAGACCCCTGCCGCAATTCGTCCGCGTCGTGAAGTGAACATCTGTCTTCCTAACTGTGTGAAAAGAGAGTGCGTGTGTGAAAAAGCTGTTTCGGTGAGTCGCTCATGCCGAGGTCGATACGGCCTGTGCCGACCTTCGCGTTCTTCGTTGCGACGGTGATATTCGGATTGCGCGAACCCCCGCTGGCACGGTCAGTCGCTGACAGACAACGAGGATGCCATCGAGCACGAGGGCAAGGACCGTCACGAGCAAAGCCCCGACGAGTACCTTCGTGTAATCGCGCAACGGAAGCGCATCAATGATGTATCGACCGAGACCTCCCAACGAGATGTAGGCGGCAACCGTTGCTGTTGCCACAACCTGCAGGACCGCCGACCGTATTCCCCCGATGATGAGCGGAAGCGCGAGGGGCACCTCAACCTTCCAGAGGATCTGCCACTCGGTCATACCCATTGACCTGGCCGCATCGACGGTCCGCCCGTCAACGGACTCGACTCCCGAATATGCTCCGGCCAGCAATGGCGGAATCGCGAGTACAACGAGAACGATGATCGTCGGCACGATGGCGAACCGGATTCCGCCCCCGAAGAGAACGGCAAGGTAGACCAGCAGTCCGAGGGTCGGCAGGGCACGAAGAGCACCGGTAACACCGACAACGAGACCGCGATACCGGCCGGTGTGGCCGATATAGAGGCCGAGCGAAACGGCGATGAGCGACGCGATGACGACCGTGATCGCCGTGTAGCTGAGATGCTCAGCGACGCGAGTCGGGATGCCATCGGGTCCCGTCCAGTGCGCCGGATCCATAATCCAGGAGATCGCGTCTCCGAAGAGGTTCATGCCGCAGCCGCCTTCACTCGAGCGCTGCCGGCCCCGCGACGCGCGGCGTCGTCAACGCGAGCCCACGGCAGGAGCAGACGACCGACCACGACGAGAATCACATCGAACACGACGGCAATCAGCACGGTCCCCACGATTCCGGTCAGAATCTCGGTCGGGAAATTGCGCTGGTAACCATCGGTAAACAGGTAACCGAGTCCACTCATCCCAACGAGCGCCCCGAGTGTCACAAGACTCACCGTGCTCGTCGACACCACCCGCAACCCGGCAAGAAGCACAGGACCAGCGAGCGGAAGCTCCACTTGCCAGAACCGACGCCAGGCACTGAACCCGACCGCTGTCGAGGACGAGATGACATCCTTCGATACCGCTTCGAAGGCATCCGTTGCCGTTCGCACCATCAGTGCGATCGCATAGACGGTGAGGGTGACGATGAGGTTGAGCGGATCAAGAATCTTCGTTCCAAGGATCGTCGGCATCGCCACAATGAGCGCAAGCGACGGGATCGTGTAGAGCAAACCGCACACGGTGAGAACGACCCCGCGCGACACTTTGAAGCGGTACGCGAACCACCCGATGGGTACAGCGAGCACAAAGCCGAGCACGATCGGCGCGATACTCAGCAGAACGTGGGCGACGGTCAGGCTCCAGATCTGCTCGAAGTTCGCGAGCACCCAGGTCATGCCGGCGCGCTCGATTCCGGTGCCGGATCCTTGAGAATTCCTGCGAGCCGACCGGTGCCATCGAAAACGACATCCTTGCCATCGACCGAACGGATGGACAACGATCGCCGGCCACGTTCGGCCCCGATAAACGTGTCGACGAACTCATCAGCGGGGTTCGCAAGGATCTCGTCGGGGGAACCGACCTGGGCGACGAGCCCACCGGTCTTGAGGATGACCACCTGGTCGCCGAGCAGGAACGCCTCGTCGATATCGTGGGTGACGAACACAATCGTCTTGGCGAGGTCTTTCTGGATCCGGAGTAGTTCCTGCTGGAGTTCGCTTCGCACGAGCGGATCCACAGCACCGAATGGCTCATCCATGAGCAGGATGTTCGGGTTGATGGCGAGTCCGCGCGCAACACCAACCCGCTGCTGCTGACCGCCCGAGAGCTGGGATGGATACCGGTTCGCAATCGCACGATCGAGACCGACAGTGTCCATGAGCACGAGAGCGGCCTCCCGGGCCTCACCCTTCTTCACGCCGGACAGCAGCGGAACCGTTGCG
>JAZQRG010000139.1:0-3960 GCA_045629445.1 Mycetocola sp.
GATCGCTGACACCCTCCGTGCCATTGGCACGGACACTGCCGCTCTCGCCGATGCCGCTGAACAACGTCTTCCCGACAAGAGCGAGGAATCGGTTTCCACCGCCCCGTCGCTCACGTCGGCCGCACAACGAGCTCTGCTCGACGCACACCAGGTGGCCCGTGCCTTCGGTTCGACCTACATTGACCCTGAACACCTCTTTTTCGCGTTCGTGGTCAACCAGGAGACCATGGCCGGCCAGCTGCTGACGTCCTTCGGGATCACACCCCAGTCGCTGCAGGCCGGGCACGAGGCTGTCCGCACCGGACAGCCCACCGTTCAGCCGAACGGAACCGGCTCGAGTGACACCCCGATGCTCGACCAGTTCGGCACCGACCTCACCGAGCTCGCCCGCAATGGCGAACTCGACCCAGTGATCGGGCGTGCCGACGAAATCGCGCAGACCCTCGAAATCCTCTCGCGTCGCACCAAGAACAACCCCGTGTTGATCGGTGAAGCCGGTGTCGGTAAGACAGCGGTGGTCGAGGGAATCGCTCGCGCGATCGTCAACCACGAGGTCCCCAGCCTGCTCGAGGACAAGCGACTCATCTCGCTCGACCTCGCGGCCATGGTCGGTGGCACCCGCTACCGCGGTGACTTCGAAGAGCGCATCACGAAGCTCGTCGACGAGATCGCGGCTCACAAGGGTGAGTTGCTCATCTTCATTGACGAGTTGCACACCGTCGTCGGTGCTGGTGGCGGGGGAGAGAGTGGCGGAATGGATGCCGGAAACATCCTCAAGCCGCGCCTCGCCCGCGGAGACCTGCACCTGATCGGCGCCACCACGCTCAAGGAGTACCGCCGGATCGAGAAGGACTCGGCGCTTGAACGCCGCTTCCAGCCCGTTCACGTCGACGAGCCAAGCACCGAGGACGCCGAGCGCATCCTTCAGGGGCTGCGCGGAAGCTACGAGGAGTTCCACGGCGTGACGTACACCGACGAGGCCCTCAAGGCCGCCGTCGACCTGTCCGCCCGGTATGTCACCGATCGGTTCCTGCCAGACAAGGCGATCGACCTGATCGACCAGGCCGGTGCCCGGATGCGTCTCGCCCGTGGTCCTGTCGTCGACACCAGTGAGCTGCACGCGCAGCTCGCGGTTCTCGAAGCGTCGAAGAACACGGCCGTCGCCGCGGAGAAGTACGAGGATGCCTCGCGCATCCGCGATGAGATCGAGGAGCTGACTAAGCGAATCGCGTCCGCTGAATCGTCAGGGGCGGCATCCGTTGGCAGCCCCGAGATCGGCGAAAGCCACATCGCTGAGATCATCTCGCGTGCGACCGGAATCCCGGCGAACCGGATCACCCAGAGTGACCGGCAGCGCCTCGGCCACCTCGAGGCCGACCTGCACCAGCGGGTCATCGGCCAGGAGGATGCCGTGACGTCGATCGCGAAGGCCGTGCGCCGTAACCGCACGGGCATGGGGGACCCGAACCGCCCCGTCGGCAGTTTCCTGTTCCTCGGCCCCACCGGTGTCGGAAAGACTGAGCTCGCGAAGGCGCTTGCCTTCTCGCTGTTCGGTGACGACTCGGCCATGATCCGCTTCGACATGAGCGAGTTCGGCGAGCGGCACACCGTGTCGCGACTCGTCGGTGCTCCTCCCGGATACGTCGGTTACGACGAGGCCGGGCAGCTCACCGAACGGGTTCGCCGCAACCCGTACTCGGTCATTCTTCTCGACGAGATCGAGAAGGCACACCCCGACGTCTTCAACCTGCTGCTGCAGGTGCTCGACGACGGGCGGCTGACCGACGGGCAGGGCCGCACCGTCGACTTCCGCAACACGGTCATCATCATGACGTCGAACATCGGCTCCGAGTTCCTCGCGGGCCGGAGCGGCGCCCTCGGCTTCGTCGCCGATGCTGCCAACGACAGCACCGGCTTCGGGTCGGAGAAGGCGCTGCGCGACCGCGTGATGGGCAAGCTGCGAGAGTCGATGCGGCCCGAGTTCCTCAACCGGATCGACGAGATCGTTCTCTTCAAGAAGCTCACGCCAGAGCAACTGCACGAGATCGTCCGCCTGATGCTCGCGAAGACCACGGAGCGGCTCGCCGCCCAGGGTCTTGAACTCGTCGTCAACGACGAGGCCGTGGCCTGGATTGCCACGCACGGTTACGAGCCCGAGTTCGGTGCTCGCCCGCTGCGCAGGCTCATCCAGCGCGAGGTCGACGACCGGGTCGCAGGACTCATGGTCGAGACCGAACTGCCCGCGGGCTCCACGATCAACGTCGGTGTCGCCGGAGACGAGCTCTCCGTCACCTCGCACGCTGTCGAAACCCGGCTGGCTGCGTAAGCTGCACTGAATAAGGCCGTCACCACATTGTGGTGGCGGCCTTTTTCGTGCGTGCGAGCGGATGCCGCCGCGTGCGCGGTCAGGCGGTCTGCGCGCTCAGCACTCCGAGGACCGCGAGAGCATAGGCATCCGGAACCGTCGCCGCATCGAACCGCAACGTCTCGCCACCGCGGTCGATCTCGACGGCATACATGTCGTCGACCCGCAGCAGGAAGCTGAACGTCGAGCCGAGCAGCTCGCGCAGCTGGTCTTCGCGCGGCAGCCACAGGGTGTTCTCGAGTGCGACCGAGTCGAGCGCCCACTCGGTCGTGCCGTTGAAGCCGAGGATCGTGCCGGTGTCGTAGTCATGCGGCTCGATCGTCATGTCGCTGACGGTGAACACCTCGCCGTCGAATTCGGCGGCGTCGAGGCAGAACTGGTCGCCCGATTCGGGAATCCAGCCGAGGCCCGCATCCCGGAGTTGCTGAGCCAGCGCGAGGGAGGTTGTCGTGACGGTCATGGATGCATCGTGGCATTGGTTGGTGAGTATTGGGTGAAAGTGTGTGTCGGCATCCGTTCGCGCCTTCGGATGCCGCAAATTCGCGGTTAGCCGACGCTATTCCACGGTTTTGCGGCATCTGAACGGCGGATACCGTCGGGGTGGCGTCCACGGCTGTCATTGACATCTGTCCGAATGTAGGTACTCTGTGTACGTACATTCTTGGGCGAAGCCGCCCCCAACCTGAGGAGAATCCGCCATGGAAGCCGGATCGCAGATCAAAAGCCGAGTGCCGCTGTTCGACGGGATGAACAAAATCCCGGGTGGTCTCATGCTCATCCCGCTCATTCTCGGCTCGATCGTTGGCACGTTCTTCCCCGCCTTCCTCGGTCTCGGTAACTTCACCACGGCGCTGTTCAAGGACAGTGCGCTGCCGCTCATCGGGTTGCTGATCTTCGCAACCGGCATGCAGATCACTCTGAAGACCTCTGGCCCGGTTCTGGCAACGACGGCAACGATCCTGCTGACGAAGTCGATCATCCCGGCGGCTATCGTCGTGCTGCTCGGCCAACTGGTCGGCCTCGACGGAATTCTCGGGGTCTCGATCCTCGCGCTCATCGTCATGATGGACAACAGCAACGGTGGTCTCTGGCTCGCCTTCACCGGCCGCTACGGCGACGCTCGGGACCGTGGCGCGTACATGGCATCCGCCATCAACGACGGCCCGTTCTTCACCATGCTTTTCCTCGGCGTTGCCGGGCTCGCTGACATCCCGTTCACCCTGCTGCTCGCCGCGGTGATCCCGCTCCTCGCCGGCGTGCTCGTCGGAAACCTCGATGCGCGGTGGACCGAGATCATGCGCCCGGTCCCGAACATGGTCATCCCGTTCTTCGCCTTCGCACTCGGCACAGGCATCAACCTCGGAAACGTCGTCACCGGTGGTCTCTCCGGTCTGGTCGTCGGCGCGATTGCGACGCTCTTCACCGGAACGCTGGCCTACTTCGGCTACCGCTTCATCCTGCGCCGCGGGCGCAAGTCCGGCATCGGCATTGCCGCCGCGACCACGGCAGGGAACGCCATTGCCACGCCCGCGATCATCGCTGCAGCAGACCCGACCTTCGCTCCATACATGGAGGTCGCAACCGCACAGGTGGCA
>JAZQRG010000140.1:0-4874 GCA_045629445.1 Mycetocola sp.
CCCCAACCGCCCGCGCGCACTCGAGATCCTGATTGACCTGCCGAGCCCGTCGAACGTCGTCGACTTTGAGAACTCGACGCCGGTCGGCGACGCCGCCATGGTTCCCCTCGGCGGGCGCATCGCCGCTGGCGTTCCGATCACGGCCGACCAGCAGGTTGAAGAGGTCTTCCCGCTCCCCCGCCAGCTCGTTGGCAAGGGCGACCTGTTCATGCTCAAGGTGTCGGGTGAATCGATGATCGACGCCGCCATCTGCGACGGTGACTGGGTCGTCGTTCGCCAGCAGCCCACCGCCGAGAACGGCGACATCGTCGCTGCAATGCTCGACGGTGAGGCAACCGTCAAGGTCTTCCGCCAGCGCGACGGTCACACCTGGCTGCTCCCCCGCAACTCCAACTTCGAACCGATCCTCGGCGACGAAGCCGATGTCCTCGGCAAGATCGTCGCTGTGCTTCGCGCGGTCTGACGGAGTCATTAATCTGGCGCAGGCGTAGATCTGACGCAGACAATAATCTGACGCAGACAACAAACGGATGCCATCGGGGCAGCAGCACCGATGGCATCCGTTTATTCGTTAAGCGCGACGATCAGCCGGCAACGGCGAACTCCGACACCTGGGCAGCGAGCTCCTCCGAGGCGAGTGCACGCACCCGGGTGCCGTCTTCTTCGTAGTCCAGGTGTTCGACTTTTCCTCGACGGTGAAGCATCGAGATGATGTCTCCCCGGTCGTATGGGACAAGAAGGTGAAGCGGAACCGTCGGGCTCGGAAGCAACTCGGCGATCCGGGCGAGGATCTCGTCGATTCCCTCTCCGGTCCGAGCCGATGCGAAGATTCCCTTGGGTTCGAGTCCGCGAAGCACAAGGCGGTCGTCTTCGGAGACCAGGTCGCTCTTGTTGAACACGACGATCTCGGGGATGTCGCGTGCGCCGACGTCGCCGATGACATCGCGCACCGTGCTGATCTGAGACGCAGGGTCCGGGTGCGATGCGTCAACGACGTGAACGATGACGTCCGACTCGGCGACCTCTTCGAGGGTCGATCGGAAGGCCTCAACCAGCTGGTGCGGCAGGTTGCGGACAAAGCCGACGGTGTCGGAGAGCGTGTAGAGCCGGCCGTCCTCGGTCTGGGTCTTACGCACCGTGGCGTCGAGGGTGGCGAAGAGAGAGTTCTCGACGAGTACCCCTGCCTTCGTGATCCGGTTGAGCAGGCTGGACTTGCCGGCATTGGTGTAGCCGGCGATCGCAACGGACGGCACCTCGAACCGGTTGCGGTTGGCCCGCTTGGCTTCCCGCGCCGGACCGAAGCCCTTGATCTGCTTGCGCAGCTTGGCCATCCGGGTGTGAATGCGGCGGCGGTCGAGCTCGATCTTGGTTTCACCTGGACCACGCGAACCCATTCCGGCTCCGGCGCCACCGACCTGGCCACCAGCCTGGCGGGACATCGAGTCACCCCAGCCGCGCAGCCGCGGGAGGAGGTATTCCAGCTGGGCGAGCTCGACCTGGGCCTTGCCCTCCCGGCTCTTGGCGTGCTGGCTGAAGATGTCGAGGATGACGGCGGTACGGTCGATGACCTTGACCTTCACGACATCCTCGAGCGCACGACGCTGGCTTGGCGCGAGTTCGGTATCGGCGATCACGGTGTCTGCGCCCAGCGCTGCGACGATTCCGCGCAGTTCCTCGGCCTTTCCCTTGCCGAGGTAGGTGCTGGGGTCGGGATTCGGACGGCGCTGCAGCATGCCGTCGAGCACGACGGCGCCAGCCGTTTCAGCGAGGGCAGCGAGCTCGCGGATGGAGTTCTCGGCGTCGTCCTGGTTGCCCTGGCTGTAGACGCCGATGAGAACGACGTTCTCAATGCGCAGCTGCCGGTACTCGACCTCGGTGACGTCTTCGAGTTCGGTGGAGAGATTGGCGACGCGGCGGAGGGCCTGACGGTCCTCGCGGTCCTGCTGTTCGCCGTCGAAGCCGTCGCGGTCGGTCTCCCCGGTGGTCGACGAGTCCTGCAGGGCTTCAGCCTGACTGGAACCGAAGAGCGAATAGCCGCTCGCGCGCGACTCAGCGTTGCGCAACACCCGCGACACTGCGTCGTCGTCGATGGGCGTTTCGGTGTTTTCTGGGGTTGACCCGGTGGACTTGCTCATCAGTTAAGCCTAGTTGCTTTGCGGTAACGTTCCCCTATGGCCAGCGATCATTATTTTACGGGCGTGCCCGGAACCGAACTCAAGCTCCGCACCGTCACCGTACGGCTCTCAGGCCAGGACTACGAACTCACAACAGCGAACGGGATCTTCAGTCCCGACCGGATCGACCCCGGCACACAGGTGCTCCTCGCGAACGCTCCGACTCCTCCCGAGGATGGTAACTTCCTCGATCTCGGCTGCGGCTGGGGCCCCATCTCCCTGACCCTCGCTCTTGAATCACCCGGCGCGCACATCTGGGCCGTTGACGTCAACGAGCGCGCGCTCGACCTGTTGCGGAAGAATGCCGAGAAGCTCGGCCTCACCAACATCACCGCCGTTCAGCCCGACCAGGTGCCAGACGACATCCGTTTCCGGACGATCTGGTCGAATCCACCCATCCGGGTTGGCAAGACTGAGCTGCACGCCATGCTCGAACGCTGGCTGCCGCGCCTGGAGCCCGGTTCTGACGCCTGGCTTGTCGTTCAGCGCAACCTCGGCTCCGACAGCCTGCACCGCTGGCTTCAGGAGACGATGGGTGACGATTTCGAGTTCACGAAAGAGTCGATCAGCAAGGGTTACCGCGTTTTGCGCGCGCTCCGCGCTGAGGCACACTAAAACGATCGACCGGCTGGGCCGCGTTCGCGCGCCCAGCCGCACACGTCTCGCGCGAGGGCCGGTTAGCCGAGTTCGAGAGTGCCCGTGTAAACCAGTTCCGCCGGGCCGGATAGTCCGACGTGCTCGCCGTCCTGGGTCGCGAACATGCGCACACCGAGCGTTCCGCCCGGTACGTCGACGCGCCACGAGTTCGGCGCCTGTGCACCGGCCCAGTGCCTGGTCGCGAGTGCGGCGGCAGCGACTCCGGTCCCGCACGACAGCGTTTCTCCGCTGCCGCGTTCGTGTACCCGCATTGAGATGCGAGCGACGCCGTCCTTGACGAGCGGGTCATTCGGAACGACGAATTCCACGTTCGCACCGTCGATCGGCTCGGGCTCGATCAACGGAATGTATTGGAGGTCGGCCGATTCGAGCTCTGCCTCGTCAGCGAGGGCAACGACAACGTGCGGATTGCCGACGTTGATGCCGAGGCCAGGACGCGCGACCTTGAGCTCCTTCGCCCGAACCAGCGGTTCGCCGCCCTCGAGCTTCCACCGGCCGAGGTCGACCTGGAACCCGTTCGTCGCCCGCTGCACATCCCGAACGCCCGCCCGGGTGCCGATTGCGAGGGTGTCCCCCGATTCGAGCTCAACGAGACCTTTCTCGAGCAGGTAGCGGACATAGACACGGATGCCGTTGCCACACATCTCCGCGATCGATCCGTCGGCGTTGTGGTAGTCCATAAACCACTCAGCGGAGTCATCCTCGGCGAGCGATGCTGCCCCTGCATCGATGTTCGCCGACCGGACAGCGCGAATGATGCCGTCAGCGCCGACGCCGAAGTGCCGGTCGCACACCGCGGCGATCTGGGTCGGGGTGAGCGGGTTGTCGCCGTCAGGGTCGGTGTAGAGCACGAAGTCGTTACCGGTGCCGTGACCTTTGGTGAACTGCAGAGTGAATCCCATGGCCCAAGTCTAGGGTTTGCCGTTAGCCGGAACGGTCCCACCGACGACGGATGCCATGGCACGGTCCACGAGGTTCGGCGCGTCGTATTCCAGCCAGGCAATGTCGGCGTATCGCTTGAACCAGCTCACCTGGCGCCTCGCGTATCGCCGCGTCAGCGACTGCGTCTCGGCGATCGCGTCGGCTTCGCTCATCGAACCGGCGAGCTGCTTCATCGCCTGCGCGTAGCCGATGGCTCGCGATGCGGTGACACCGCGTTCAAGCCCCGCGCCCAACAGCGTCTCAACCTCGCCGAGCAGGCCAGCCGCCCACATGCCGTGGACGCGCTCGTCGAGCCTGGCGGTCAGTTCCTGGCGAGGTGCGGTCAGGCCGATAATGCTCGTCTCCCGCCAGTACACCGGAGCATCGGGCAGCATGCCTGCGACCGGCGACCCGGTGATTTCGGCGACCTCGAGGGCGCGGACGATGCGTCGACCGTTGTGCGGACCTATTCTCGACGCGACCTCCGCGTCGAGTGCGGCGAGCCGCTGGTACAGCATGCCTGGGCCGATCTCGGCGAGTTCCTCCTCGAGTCGCGCGCGGATCTCGGGATCCGAGCCGGGGAACTGGAAGTCGTAGAGCACGCTTGACACGTAGAGCCCGGAACCGCCGACGAGAATCGCGGACTTCCCACGCTCAAGAATGTCCGTGACCGCGGCACGGGCAAGCGGCTGGTAGCGCGCGACTGTCGCCTCTTCGTCGACATCCAGAATGTCGAGCAGGTGGTGCGGTACGCCTCGGCGTTCGGACTCGGGTAGCTTCGCCGTTCCGATATCCATGCCCCGATACAGCTGCATGGCATCCGCGTTGACGATCTCCGCGCCGGCGCCCGATCGTTCGAGCGCTTCAGCAATGTTGAGCGAGAGCTCGCTCTTTCCGGTGCCCGTCGGGCCGATAACCGCGATCAGTCGCGGGCGCGTGGGTCCGTCCGGCTGCGCGTCGGCGACCTTTGCGCCGTTCAGCGCTCGTCGTCCAGTGCGTCGTAGATCGGCGTCATGCCACCCGACACCTCGGCGGGAGGACCGACCCGGAGGCCCGGCAGCCCGAGCGAGACCCGGCCTGGGGTGCTCGGAGACGTACCCGGTGTCGGAACACCACAGGATT
>JAZQRG010000141.1:0-3557 GCA_045629445.1 Mycetocola sp.
GCTACGACCCGACTTCGACGCCGATGAGGTCGAGGTGATCGTCGCATGATTGTCACCGTCACCCTCAATCCCTCGTTCGACCGCACGATCGACCTCGATGCCCCGCTCGAACGCGGCCAGGTCCAGCGCGCCACCCGCGCCATCCAGGAGCCGGGCGGCAAGGGCGTCAACGTCTCTCGCGCCCTGCACGCTGCTGGGGTGGACACACTCGCGATTTTCCCCGGCGCCGATACCGACCCGATGGTTCTCGCCCTCGTTGCCGACGGCATCCCCACCGAAACCGTGCCGGTGGCGTCGCCCATCCGTTCGAACACCACGATCACCGAGCCCGACGGCACGACAACCAAGCTCAACGAGCCTGGAGCGACGCTGTCGGCGCACACGGCATCGGCGCTGCTCGAGGTCATCGTGGCGCGATCCGCGGATGCCACGTGGCTGGTTCTCGCCGGATCGATGCCTCCCGGACTGCCGACGGACTTCTACGCACACATCGTTCGCGAGGTGAGGTCCGCGGCTGCCCGCGCGGGAACCGATGCACCCCGCATCGCCGTGGACACGTCGGGAACACCCCTCGCCGCGTTGCTCGCGTCGGACGAGGAGGTCGACCTGATCAAGCCCAACGCTGAGGAGCTCTTCGAGCTCGCGGCCGCGCTCGCCATTCGCGTCCCCGACATCCACCCTGATTTCCTCGGCATCGACGACGAGACCCTCGTCGAGATCGCCGATCGGGTCCTCAGCCACGGCCTCGGGGCAGCACTCATCACACTCGGTTCACGCGGTGCCGTTCTCGTCACCCCGACCGAGGTGGTCAGGGCTGCCGCTCCCCGCATCGTCGCCCGCAGCACCGTCGGCGCAGGCGACTGCTCCCTCGCGGGTTTCCTGCTTGCATCCGAACGCGGTGACGATGCCGCCGGACGCCTGGCCCAGGCTGTCGCACACGGTGCAGCAGCCGCATCTCTTCCCGGCTCAAGTGTTCCGACTCTCGAGCAAGCGGCTTCCGACTCTATCGTCGTCACCCGCTCACCGCGCACTCTTTCCGAGTAGCGCTTCTCACCACACGCGACATCTCAACGCACCACAACACCGAAGGATTTTCGTACCATGTCATCCCTCATCACCCCCGAGCTGGTCATCCTCGACCAGGATCTCGGGAACGACCGCGCAGCGGTCATCCGCAGACTGGCAACCCTCGTGGTCGACAACGGCAGAGCGACAGACGTCGAAGCGCTTTTCGCCGACGCCTGGGCCCGCGAATCACAGACCGACACCGGCATTCCCGGCGGCCTCGCGATTCCGCACTGCCGCTCCGAAGCGGTCACCGTGCCAACCCTCGCCATGGCGCGACCGAATCCCGCCGTCGACTTCGGTTCCGACGACGGCCCCGCGGACCTCATCTTCTTCATCGCCGCTCCTGCAGGCGCTGACCAGGCCCACCTGACACTGCTGTCGACCCTCGCCCGTTCACTCATCCGCGAAGACTTCGTCGATGCACTGCGCAGCGCACCAACGCCGCAGGCCATCGTCGATCTGGTCGACGGCGCACTCGCACCGGCACCCGTTGCCGAAACCGAACCGGCGGCCGCACCGGCGACCGGCACCGAGGCATCCGTCGCCCCACCAAGCACCAAACCGGTGCTCGTCGCGGTGACGGCGTGCCCGACCGGCATCGCACACACCTATATGCCCGCCGATGCGCTCGTGGCAGCCGCCAAGCGCGCTGGCGCTGAACTGCACGTCGAAACACAGGGGTCGTCGAGCGTCACACCCCTCGACCCCGCCATCATCGATCGTGCGTCGGCCGTGATTTTCGCTGTCGACGTTGACGTCCGCGACAAAGGCCGCTTTGCCGGCAAGCCGGTCGTTCAGGCGCCGGTGAAGCGCGGCATCGACGAGCCGGACAAAATGATCGCAGAGGCTCTCGCCGCGGCGTCCGACCCGAACGCGCGCCGCGTCTCGGGAACCGCAGCCGAGGCCGGTTCGGGAGAGGATGCACGTTCCGAACACATCGGTCAGAAGCTCAAGCGCTACCTCCTCACCGGTGTCAGCTACATGATCCCGTTCGTCGCGGGTGGCGGCCTCCTCATCGCGCTCGGCTTCCTCCTCGCCGGATACACGATCACCGAGAATGCGACCGACGTCGTGCTCGGCAACACCCTGTTCAACCTGCCCGATGGCGGACTGGGCGAATACCTCGGCGCCGTCGCATTCGTCATCGGTAATGCGTCGATGGCGTTCCTGGTGCCTGCGCTTGCCGGTTACATCGCCTACGCCATCGCTGACAGGCCAGGCATCGCCGTCGGCTTCACAGCCGGTGCCGTCGCCCTCGTCATGAACGCCGGGTTCCTCGGCGGTCTCGTCGGTGGTCTCCTTGCCGGGTTCATCGCCTGGGCGATCGGTCGCATCACCGTGCCCCGCTGGCTCCGCGGCCTCATGCCCGTCGTCATCATCCCGCTCGTCGGATCGATCTTCGCCTCGGGCCTCATGATTGTCGTGCTCGGCGGCCCGATCGCCGCACTCATGAACGGGCTCAGCATGTGGCTTAACTCGCTCACCGGCGCGTCGGCGGTGCTGCTCGGACTCATTCTCGGCGCCATGATGGCCATCGACCTCGGTGGCCCCGTCAACAAGGTCGCATACGCCTTCGCCGTCGCCGGATTGAGTGCCGGTTCGTTCGAAAACCAGGCACCGTGGGCCATCATGGCCGCCGTCATGGCCGCTGGAATGGTTCCGCCACTGGCCCTCGCGCTCGCAACCCTCGTCGACCGCAGGCTGTTCAGCACGGCAGAGCGGGAGAACGGCAAGGCAGCATGGCTGCTCGGCGCCGCGTTCATCACCGAGGGCGCCATCCCGTTCGCCGCGGCAGACCCGCTCCGCGTCATCCCAGCCGGCATCGTCGGCAGTGCCGTGACCGGTGCAATCGTGATGGGCACCGGCGTGACCTCGCAGGCGCCGCACGGTGGCCTGTTCGTATTCTTCGCGATCGGCAACTTCGGGATGTTCATCGTCGCGATCCTCGTCGGAACGATCATCTCGGCCGCGCTCGTCGTGCTGCTCAAGCGCTTCGTCCGCCGTCGGCCGGTCACTGATGAGACGACGATAACGGATGCCGCGACCGTAGAACCTGTGCCTGCGACGGCATAGCCCGCTTTCCGATCCTCCCGGGTCACTCCGCCACCGACGTTCGCACGGTTCGTCGCGGCCTGTTCCTACCCCATTCCCTCACCGCCAGTAAGGACATTTCATGCCAGAACGCACAGCAGTCATCGCAAGCCGCGTCGGTCTCCACGCCCGCCCAGCGTCACTCTTCATCGACGCCGTGAAGCGCCAGCCGGTCAAGGTCACCATCCAGAAGGGCGACAGCGGACCGCTCAACGCATCGAGCATCCTCTCGATCATCAGCCTCGGAGCGACAAACGGCGAGACCGTCACGCTCGCCGCGGAAGGCGACGGAGCAGACGAGGCACTCGCCGAGCTGGTGGCGCTGCTCGAAACCGACCTCGACGCCGCGTAACCATCTCGACGCCGACAGGCCAGGTGCACTTCGGTGCACCTGGCCT
>JAZQRG010000142.1:0-2805 GCA_045629445.1 Mycetocola sp.
CGCCGATTGCCGAGACCAACTGAGTGGCCATGGTTCCGATGCCGCCGGCGCCGCCGTGAATCAGAACCCAGTCGTCCGCTGAAACATGTGCCGTCATAAAGAGGTTCGACCACACCGTGCAGGTGACCTCGGGCAGCGCCGCCGCGTCGATCAGTGTTGTCGTTGACGGAACCGGCAGCACCTGACCGGCAGGGACCGCGACGTATTCCGCGTACCCGCCACCGGCAAGCAGCGCGCAGACCTCCTCGCCGACCTCGAACGTCGTGACCCCGTCGCCGAGCGCAGCAATGGTGCCGCTGACCTCGAGGCCCGGGATGTCGGATGCCCCCGGTGGCGGCGGGTAGACACCGCGGCGCTGCTGCACGTCGGCGCGGTTGAGCCCGGCGGCGGCAACCTTGACGAGCACCTCGCCCGGCCCGGCTACGGGCCGCGGACGTTCGATCACCCGGATCGCTTCGGGTCCGCCGGCGCCCGAATACTCGACGGCTCTCATCGTGCTCACCATTTGTGTCCCCGTTCCTGGTCGGATGCTTTCACCTTACGTCGACCGCTGGAGGCGGTCATGACAGGGCAGACAGACTCTGGCGTCAACCATCGGATGTGCTCACAGTGGTGAGCACGAATCGCACTTCCACACCCAGTCCTCGCCCTCGACGCGAAAGCCGCGGATGACTCTCGACGCACCGACACTCGACCCAGCTGCGCACGACCCCGCTGCGCACGCCCTGAACACCGATGCTGTCGTCGCCCAGCTCGGCTCGTCACCGGACGGACTGTCGACCTCGGAAGCCGACAGCCGCCTTAGTGAGTACGGGCCCAACCGACTCGCCGAAGGCAAACCCCGCTCGGCGCTTTTGCGCCTGTTCGGGCACTTCAACAACATCCTCATTTACATCCTGCTCGGCGCGGGCGTCATCAAAGCGGTCTTTCGTGACTGGCTCGACTTCTGGGTGATCGTTGCCGTCGCCGTTGTCACCGCCCTGATCGGTTTCATCCAGGAGGGACAGGCGGAACGTGCGCTCGCCGGCATCCGTAACCTTCTCTCGCTTTCCGCACACGTTCGCCGGGACGGAAGCTGGGTCAAGGTGAACGCTGACAGCCTCGTGCCCGGCGATATCGTGCGGGTGCGGGCGGGCGATAAGGTGCCAGCCGACCTTCGCCTGATCTCGGCCAACCGGCTCGAGGTGGATGAATCGGCGCTGACCGGCGAGTCGGTGCCGACGCACAAGTCGACGGAAACGTCACCGGTCGAAGCTGGCGTCGGTGACAGGTCGGGCATGGCCTTTTCCGGAACGTCGGTCACGGGTGGCGCCGCGGTCGGGATCGTCACGGCCACGGGCGCGAACACGGAGATCGGGAACATCCAGAACCTGCTCAGCGAGGCGGAGCCGCTGGCTACCCCGCTGACCCAGCACCTCGATCGCCTGGGCAAGCGGATCGCAATGGTGATTTTCACGGCCGCGTCCGTGATGACGATCGGCGGGCTCCTGCTGCACGGCGATAGCCCGCGGGACCTCCTCACCGCGGCGATCACCTTCGCGGTCGCCGCCGTGCCCGAGGGTCTACCCGCTGTCGTGACCATCACGCTCGCACTCGGGGTGCAGCAGATGGCGAAAGCGCAGGCGATCACCCGCAAACTCACCGCGGTGGAGACGCTGGGCTCGGTCACGACGATCTGCTCGGACAAGACCGGCACCCTCACGCTCAACGAGATGACCGTACGCCGGGTCGTCACGCCGGGCCAGCGCTTTGCGGTGGCCGGTGAGGGGTACCGGCCGGTGGGCGAGGTTCGGCGTGATTCCGACGGCTCAGCCCGATCGATGGCAGACGACGGGCTCGCAGCAATGGCCTGCGCCGTCGTGCGCTGCAACGACGCCGAGTTGAGCCAGGACGGTGACGATTGGTCGATCGTCGGCGCCCCGACCGAGGGCAGCCTGGTGGTGTTCGGTCGCAAGGTCGGGTTCGACGAGGTCGGCTTTGAACGGCTCGCTGAGCTCCCGTTCGATTCTGCGACGAAGTTCATGGCCGTGCTCGACCGCGATCCAACCGGCGTCGTGCGACTCGTCGCGAAGGGCGCACCGGACCGGCTTCTCGGCCGGTGCACCACCGAGCTGGCACCCGACGGGTCCACGCGACCGCTCGACGCGGAACGCTGGCATGCCACCGTCCATCAACTCGGTGCCACCGGGTTGCGGGTCCTCGCGGCCGCCTGGAAACCGGCAGACGACAGTTCGACCGTGGACGCGGCATCCGTTCGCGACCTCACGCTGCTCGGCCTCGTTGGAATTGCTGACCCGCCGCGCCCCGAAGCGATCGAGGCCGTCCGGCTGTGTCACAGCGCAGGCATCCGTGTCGCCATGATCACCGGCGATCACGCCGCAACCGCGTCGGCGATCAGCGCTGAGCTCGGGCTTGCAGAGGGCTCGGAATCCCAGGTTGTCACCGGCGCTGAACTGCAACGAATGTCGGAGGGCGAACTCGCGAGCATCGCTCCGGACGTGACTGTGTTTGCGCGGACCAGCCCTGAACACAAGATCCGCATCGTGCGGGCGCTGCAGTCCCGCGGGCAGGTCGTCGCCATGACCGGGGACGGCGTGAACGATGCGCCTGCGCTGCGGCGGGCCGACATCGGCATCGCGATGGGCATCAACGGCACCGAGGTGACCAAGGAAGCGGCCGATATCGTGCTGGCCGACGACAACTTCGCCACCATCGAGCGAGCCGTCGGCGAGGGGCGCCGGATCTTCGACAACATTCAGAAGTCGGTGATTTTCCTGCTGCCGACGACGTTCGGGCAGGCGCTGG
>JAZQRG010000143.1:0-4794 GCA_045629445.1 Mycetocola sp.
CGCAGGTCGGGTATTTATGGAGTGACCCGCGAACTATCCACGAGAGCAAGAAAAATGGCCCGCCCCACAATTCGAAGGCAAGGGCCAAAACGACCACGATGAACGTCGCGGCCAAAACGCACACTGTTGCGGCGACCGTGAACCGAAGCAGTGGCCGCCCGACGGGCTCGACCTCAACGTCGATGACATCGCTGCCGACGAGCTCCTCAAGTTCGGTATCGACGGGCTCAGCTCCACGGTGGCGCGCCCGGCTCACACGAGTAACTTCCGGTCCTGTCATGCCGCCACCCTAGTGCGCGGAGGCGTTGACGCGTGTCGATTCAGCGGCCAGAACTCAGCAGCCCTTCGCGCTCGTCAACGTTCAGCCCTCCTGTCGAACGCGAGAAACGGCATCCGCGAGGAGACGGATCCCCCGCCGGATCTGCTCCTCGTGAACATTGCCGAATCCGAGTACCAGCGCAGGTGGGCGCCGCACCGGATCAGGGCCCGCCCCCGGGAACCGGTAGTGACTCAGCGCGTTGATGCGAACGCCGAGGTCTCCCGCGGTCGCTGCCACCGCTCGGTCAGAAAGTCCGTCCGGGAGCTGAAGCAGGGCATGGCACCCAGCTTCAAGGCCAAACAGCCGACCCGGTCCGAAGCTGCGTTCCGCCTCGTCTGCCAGAACATCCCGGCGTGAGCGATAGAGCTCTCTGACGCGTCGCAAATGCCGGTCAAAGCGACCGGTTTCCATGAGCAACGCCAGCGCTTCCTGGTCCAGGCCAGGAGCACCGCGGCTGCTGAGTCGTTTCTCCCGGATGATTCCGGCCAGACAGTGCGGTGGGGCGAGCACCCAACCCAACCGGATCGCGGGGGCGAGGGTTTTGCTGACGGATCCCAGAGCGATCACCCGCTCAGCGTTGAGGCCCTGCATCGAGCCCACCGGTTGACGGTCGTATCGGAACTCGGCGTCGTAGTCGTCCTCGAGGATCACGCCGTCGGCATCCTCCGCCCACGCGATCAATTCACGTCGCCGTGATGGGCTCAGCGCCACACCCGTCGGACACTGGTGAGCCGGTGTCAGCAACACCGCCCGCGCTCCGGTCTCACGAAGGCGACCGACGTCGACTCCCTGCCCATCGACGGGCACGGGCACTGCCTCGAGTCCCGCACGGCGTGCGATCAGCTCATGCTCACGTGGGCCGGGATCCTCGAGCGCGATACGCCGGACCCCCTGCTCGGCGACCGCGGCGAGGGCGAATGCCAGCCCCTGCCGGAAGCCCGACACAATCACTGCGTCGGAGGCGACGGCACATCCGGCACGAACCCGGCGATGGTAGGCGGTTACAACCTCTCGCAGGTGAGCCGAGCCCGCCAGGTCTTCGTCGCCGAGCTCCGCAGTCGGAAGCGTGCGTGTCGCCTCCGATAGTGCCCAGCTCCAGTCGGCCAGCGGCACGGTGCCGAGATCAGGAATGCCGTACTCGAAGTCAATCGCGATCAATCCGGGCACGGTGGAAGGCGCCGACTCAGTCACCGCAGTCGGGTGCGACGCCGGGCCCGACGACGGCAGTGCCGCCACCCGCGTTCCGGACCCGACCGCTGACTCGACATATCCTTCAGCCAGCAGCTGCTCGTAAGCGTCGACGATCGTGCCGCGCGACACGTCGAGCAACTGTGCCAACCGTCGGGTCGACGGCAGTCGCTCCCCCGCGCCAAGCCGACCGTCGCGGATCGCCGCCCGCAACTGGCTCTGGATCTGAGAACCGAGCGATCCCGCTTTCGGTTCGAGCTCCACCAGCACGTCGGGGCCGCCACGGCCCCACTTCACCGTCATGGTCCCAGTAAACCAAATGGTCTAGTTTTTCGGGCGACAAGCGGACCTTCAGATGGAGCCATATTGGAGTGAGACTCGTCGGCATGAGCATCGGCATCGTGTTGGCACTGGGGTCAGCGCTCGCGTATGGCGCGTCCGACTTTGTCGGTGGCCTCGGTTCTCGCCGCCATTCGTTCTGGCCGGTGGTCCTGGTCGGTCAATGCGCCGGCGCTCTCCTCATACTCGCGGCCGGACTGTCCGTCCCCGGTCGCCCGGTGGTGCTCGACTTCATCTGGGCGGCGCTTGCCGGGGTTGGTTCGGCGACCGGCGGCATCTTCCTGTTCCGTGGCTTTACGCGCGGAACGATGGGTCTCGTTGCACCGATCTCCGCGGTCGGAGCTGCGGTTCTCCCCCTCGTTGCCGGCGTCGCTTTCGGTGAACGACCGGGCTGGCTGGCGTGGGTTGGCATCCTCGCTGCGCTGCCGGGGATCTGGCTCGTCTCCCGGGGCTCACACTCCGACTCGGCCGCAGGTCCGACGACACACCGGCGGGCCGCACTCATCGACGGCGCGATCGCCGGTATCGGTTTCGGCATCCTCTTCATCGCCCTCGCGCAGATCTCCGATGACGCCGGTCTTCTCCCGCTCGCCGCCAATCAACTGGTCGGTGCGACCGTAACAGGTCTGGCTGCCGCCAGCCTGGGCCAGGTCTGGCGCCCGTCGGCCGGCGTTCTCGGCTGGGGCGCTACGTCCGGCGCACTCGGGGCCCTGGGTACCCTCGCATTCATGCTCGCCACCACAGCCACGAGCCTCGGGATCGCTAGCGTCCTCGTCTCGCTCTACCCCGCCGTCACGGTGGTGCTTGCCGCTGCCGTTCTCCGAGAGCGAGTGAGCATCGGCCAACGCACCGGAATCACCCTCTGCACACTTGCCGTCGCGAGCATGGCGCTCGGCTAGACGACCACAGTCGATCCAACAACCCTTCGAAGAAAGGATTCTCATGCTGAAGCTCATCGCTGACGGCGTGCTCGTTCACGAGAGCGAGTTCATACAGAGCAATACGGTCATCGTGCAGGGCAGGGATGGTGTGCTGCTCATCGACCCCGGCATCACCGGTGCTGAGCTGGCAGGCATCGCCGGCGATCTCCGCGAACGTGGCGAGCGCGTTGTTGCCGGCTTTTCGACACACCCCGACTGGGACCACGTGCTCTGGCACGAACGTTTCGGCGACGTCCCGCGATACGGAACAGCCCGCTGCGCGTCCTACCTCACGGATCTCCTGGTGCAACCGGATTGGGAGGTGCAGGTCGCCGAAGGGCTCCCACCGGAGTACGCCGAAGAAATCCCGATGGAGCTACTCGGACAGATCAGCGGACTGCCCGAAACCGCCTCGCAGGTGCCATGGGACGGTCCTGGCATCCGTGTGATCGAACACCGTGCGCATGCGCCCGGTCATGCGGCTCTCCTGATCGAGGAGGCGGGTGTTCTTGTCGCCGGAGACATGCTCTCCGACATCCTGATGCCCTTCCTCGATCTGGCTGCGACGGATCCGATCGGAGATTACCTCGACGCTCTGCGGCTATTCGAGGGAAGAGCGGATGCCGTGAACGCTGTCATTCCCGGCCACGGGTCGATCGGAAACAACGCCGATCTGCGAATGCGGATCGACCATGATCGCGCGTATGTGCTGGCCTTGCGGAAAGGCGAAGAACCCGACGACATGAGAATCGGGCCGAGCGCACCGTTGGATTGGCTACCTGACGTGCATCGGTGGCAACGTCAGCGGCTCGCAGAGGCTCAGAACGGCCACACGACCGGGACGTAGAGCACTGCGGCAGCGACGAAAATCACGGTGAGCGGGAGTCCGATCCGCCAATAGTCCCCGAAACGGTAGCCAGCGGGCTGCATCACCATCATGTTGACCGGTGTCGAGATCGGCGTCAGGAACGCCGCAGCACCGCTGACGGTGAGGGCCATCATGAACGGAAGGATGCTGACGTCGAGCACGCCGGCGACGGAGACAGCGACCGGTGCGATCACAAGCACGGTGGCGACGTTGGACATGAACATCCCGAGGATGACGGTCACGACGCAGATGGCGAGCAGAGCGAGATGCGGTGACGCCTGACCGACGACGTTGAGCAATCCGTCCGCGACCAGGTCAGCTGCTCCCGTTGCGATGAATGCCGAGGACAGCGGGATCATGCAGGCGATGAGCACAACCGGCTCCCACGCGACCGAACGGAAGGCCTGCGTCGGTGTGAGCACTCGACTGAGAATGAGTGCGCTGACGGCGAGCAACCCCGCGACCACCGAGGGAACAAGGCCGGTCGCGAGCAGAAGAATCATGCCGGCGAGGATCACCAACGAGCGGCGTGCGCCGCGCCCGAGCGGAACGCCACGCTGGAGCGACTGCGGTGAGGTCACGGCGATGACGTCCGGGGAGGTCACGTATCGCTGCAGGGATTCCCAGGGCCCCTGGACAAGCACGGAGTCGCCTGCGCGCAGTGTGAGCGGCTCTCCGCTCGATTCGAGGCCGGTCCCCTCACTCGGCCTGCTGAGCGCCAGAATGACAAGGTCTTCATCGCGCGTCTGCATTCCCGCGCGAACTGATCGACCGATCAGTGACGATCGGGGGGCGATGAGAACCTCGATGACGCCCTCGTGTGGGCCGAAGTGGCGCCGCGCAGACACGTCGACGTCGTAGGTCGACTTCCACGCCTGCGCTTGCTGCTCGGGGTCGCTCGATTCCTCAGCGAGCCGTTCGGCCGTGCGATGAGGGAGCAGGATGCCGCCAAGACCGGCGGTGACAGCAAGCGTCAGAACAACCAGAGGGATGCCGACGAGCGCGAATTCGAAGTACCCGAACTCGCGACCACCCGAGCGAGCGGCGAGATCAGACACGATGATGTTCACCGGGGTTCCGGTGAGGGTCAGCAAGGAACCAGCGCTGGCCGCGAAGGCGAGCGGCATCAGCATCCGTGATGGGACGATTCCGGCGCGCAC
>JAZQRG010000144.1:0-3508 GCA_045629445.1 Mycetocola sp.
AGTACGGCAAACTTTCGCCCCCTGAGGAGCGCGTAGGCTGCATCGAGTTGATCGGTGTCTGTCATCGTGGATGTTTTGCTTGCGAGCGTTGTCATGTGAACCTCCGAACCTCGCGGATGTCACGATGGTAAACAAGCCACGTGTCCGGATTGTTTCGTGACGCAGGTCCACCGTTATCTCCTGTCAAACCCTACGCCACTGACCTGAAGGACCCCACGTGCAGATCGTCCGCATCGACAGCCTCGACATCGACGGGCTCAGCGACTACGCCCGCCTCACCGACGTCGCCCTCCGCCGCGTGAGCGAACCGGCCGGCGGCCTCTATATCGCCGAATCCCACAAGGTCATCGCGCGGGCGATTGCTGCAGGTCACGTGCCTCGCTCGCTCCTGCTGCAGGAACAGTGGATCGACGACGTCACACCGCTGCTCACCGATTTCCCTGACGTCCCCGTCTATGTCGGCGATGCCGCCACCCTCGAGTCGCTGACCGGGTATCACATGCACCGCGGAGCGCTTGCAGCCATGCATCGGCCCCCGCTGGCGCCGATGGAAGATCTGATTCGGGATGCCGCCCGGATCGTCATCCTCGAGGACATCGTCGATCACACCAACGTTGGTGCGATTTTCCGCGCCGTCGCCGGTCTCGGCGCCGACGCCGTCCTCATCACGCCACGGTGTGCGGACCCGCTGTACCGCCGGAGTGTTCGGGTGAGCATGGGGACCGTTCTCCAGGTGCCCTGGACCCGGATGCCCGAGTGGCCAGAGGCCCGCCGCATCCTCGACGATGCCGGAT
Source organism: Mycetocola sp. (assembly GCA_045629445.1). Lineage (GTDB taxonomy): Bacteria > Actinomycetota > Actinomycetes > Actinomycetales > Microbacteriaceae > Mycetocola_A. The sequence goes on from JAZQRG010000144.1 coordinate 795, forward strand.
TCCATGTCGCCGCCCTCGCGCTCGACGAACGCGCCATCACCCTCGACGCCTTTGCTGCCGATCTTCCGAACAAGATCGCCCTGACACTCGGCGCGGAAGGCGACGGACTCAGCAGCCAGGCTCTTCAGGCAGCCGATTCGACCGTCATCATCCCGATGAAGCACGGTGTCGATTCGCTCAATGTCGCATCGGCAAGCGCTGTGGCACTCTGGGCGATCCGAGATCAGCGAGCCTGACACGACCGCTTCACACCGCGGCGATAGACTTCATTTCCGTGTACCAATCCCGTCAGCCACAGTCAGACCGACGGGTGTACCTGCGACGCAGGCTCACCGTCTTCGGCGTCCTCGTTCTCATCCTCGGGATCATCGGGTACCTCGCGTTCGCGATTCTTCGCCCGCTTCCGGCAACAGCGGCGACCCTCGAACCAGCGGAAACGATCACCCAGACCGTTGACCCTTTGGCCTGGCCGGCATACGGCAACGGCGCAATCGGCGCGGTCGGTTTCGATGGCATCCTCTCCAGTCACGGCGCTCAACAGTCAACGCCGATGGCGAGCATCACCAAAACGGTGACAGCGCTCGTAGTGCTTGACGCGATGCCGCTCGCCGCGGGGGAGTCGGGGCCGGAGCTCACTCTCACGCAGGCCGACCAGCGTATCTATTCCGAGGTCATCGCCGAGGGCGGTTCGGCCGCGCCGGTCGCCGTTGGTTCGGTCTTCACCGAACGGCAACTGCTCGAAGCGATGATGCTTCCATCGGCAAACAACTACAGCATCACCCTCGCCAACTGGGCATATGGATCCGTCGAGAAGTTCCTCGCTGCCACGACGACGTGGCTCGGCGCACACGGGCTCGCCGGCACCCACCTGGCCGATTCGAGCGGACTCCATCAGGACAGCAGGTCGACTCCGGCCGATCTCGTCGCCATCGGCGAACTGGTGCTCGCTCATCCGGTCCTCTCCGAGATCGTTTCACAGCAGTCCGCTGACCTACCCGTCATCGGACAGGTGAAGAACACCAATAAGCTGCTCGGCCAAAACGGTGTCGTCGGGTTGAAGACGGGAACGACCCGGATCGCCGGTGCGTGCCTGCTCTTCGCCGCCGACGTTGCGGTCGGTGACACCACGATCACCGTTGTGGGTGTCATCCTCGGCGCCCCCAACCACAACGCGCTCAACTCCGCCGTGCTCGGACTCATCGAGACGGCGACAGCCGGCTTCAGGGAACTTCCTCTCGTGCTCGAGGGCGATAGCTTCGGCAGCTACACGACACCGTGGGGAGCGACGACCGACATCGTCGCTACTGAGTCGGCATCCGTTCTGGTCTGGCAGGATGCCACGGTCACCGTGGACGTCACAGCCTCACCGCTGATCTCGGGTGTGAAAGACCTCGAGGTTGGGACGGCGACGTTTACGGTCGGCGACGACGTGATCGACGTGCCGCTTGCCCTCGCGGACGAACTCGAAGCGGCAGACACCGGCTGGCGCATCACGCATCCAACCGACTGATCTGATGGCGACAGCTCGCGGGGCGAACTGAGCTGCCGAACAAGCATCAACGCCCGTCGGCGACGGACCCGATCACTCGCTGCTCGGCACGTCTCCTGTCGGCAACTCTCCATCGCGAAGGAACCGCTCGGCCTGCGGTCGCTTGGCCGTAATGAAGTCACCTGACGACTGGTGACGCAACCGGCGAAGCACCCACGGCACAAAGAACTGGCGGGCCCAGACGAGGTCTTCGGTGCGCGCCTGACGCCACGTCGATTGCGGAACCGGCTCCGGCTTCAGCGGCTGAAGATCGTTCGGGACGGCGAGGGAATCGAGCACCATTCGAGCGACGGTGTGGTGACCGAGCGGATTGAGGTGCAACCGGTCACTCGACCACATCCTCGCGTTCTGAATCTCTGTCAACGCCCACTGGTCAGCAACGATGCAGTCGTACTTCGCCGCAACCTTGCGAAGGTTCTCGTTGTAGATCGCAACCTTGCCACGAATCGTGCGCAGCACCGGTGAAAACCCGACGTCAACTCCGGTGAAGAGCACGATCGTCGCACCGTCACGGGACAGCCTGGCGATCGCGTCATCGACCTTCTGCGCGATGACGTCCGGGTCAGTCCCGGGTCTCAGAACATCGTTTCCACCGGCAGAAATCGTGATCAGGTCAGGGTGAAGATCAAGTGCCGGCTCGATCTGGTCGGCGGCAATCTGGGCGATCAGCTTTCCGCGCACAGCGAGATTGGCATACGCGAAATCATCAACACCCTGGGCGAGCACCTCGGCAACGCGATCCGCCCAGCCGCGATGGCCATCTGGCAACGTTGGCTCAGGATCGCCGATCCCCTCCGTGAAGGAGTCACCGATAGCGACATACCGCGTCCACGGATGCGGTCTCTCCTCGAGAATTGCGACCTCGTCAGAAGTATTTGCGTCCATCGGTAGCAATGGTACCCGCTTGAACCGAGTCGGCGACGGTTCGCGAGCCCTCGCTAGTCGGGTAGATTACTGTCCAGTGAGTACAGAGTTCGAAACGGACCCCCCAAAGTCCGAAGCACCAGCAATCCGCGTCGGAACCAGCGCAGCCGAACACCTCTCACCCACCTTCCCCGAACGCGCAGCGTGGGGAACGGTCTCCAAGCTTCGTGCCTGGCAGGAAGAGGCGCTGACGGCCTATTTCGTTCACGAGCCACGTGATTTCCTCGCGGCCGCAACACCC
>JAZQRG010000145.1:0-2150 GCA_045629445.1 Mycetocola sp.
TGAAGGCCGCCCATGTCGAAGCTTGCGGCGTAGGCGCCGCGCGTCCACTCCTCGCTGCCCCAGTCGCTCTCGTAGTAGACGACGGGTGACAACGCCTCGGCGCCGAAGTAGTGCGACAGCGATGTGAGGATGATCCGCTTGCGCTCCTCGGCCGGCAGGGCAAACAACCGGTCGGCCTTTTCATCGGAGACGAACCCGACCAGGGTGCCACGAGGGTCTTCGTGGTTGGTGTTGTCGTAGGCCTCGTGCACGATCTCGTACGGACTGAACGAGGTGCCCGACAGCCCGGCATCCCGCCAGAACGGTGTCTCGTAGACGGCGTGAACCTTGATGACGAGGCCGAGCGAGAGGTGCTGGTGCATCTGCTGCTGGCGTCGGGGCAATGGCGGCTGGAAGTCGATGCGGCTGTAGAGATTCGGCGGCACGGCGACGATCGCGTGGCGTGCCGAGACGCTCATTCCGTCGGTGATCGCACGCACACCGTCAGCACGGTATTCGAGACGGCGCACCGGCTGAGACAGGAACACGTCGTCGCCGAGCCGTTCGGCGAGCAGCAGCGGCACCTGCTGAAGGCCCCCGATCACCCGTTTGTCGAGGATGAAGTCGGCGTCGACGAGGTGCGAGAAGCTCCCGGCGGATGCCGCCATCAGGATGGCCTGCAACGCACTGAACGAGTGGGCTGGTTTGGTGAGCATCGCCTCGGCGATGAAGAGCGCGATGTTGTCTCGGGCTTCCACGTCGTCGGTCTGACCCTCGAGCCACTCGATCCAGGTCACCGAGTCGAGTTCTTCAGCGCGCGGGTGTGCCCACGGTTCGCGCGGGCCGATCTCAGCGACGAGCTCGTCGAGCACGCCGATGAGCCGTTCCATCTCGCGCTGCGTCGATGCCTCGACCGGGAAGATCTCTCCGGTGAACCGGGTGAGCGTTCCGGAAGCGTTGATGTAGACGCTGTCGCCGTCGCGATAGCGCGAGTAGGTCTCGAGTCCGAGCTCGGCGAGCGTCTCAATGAGCGCGTCCTGGTCGGGAGACACCCACTGGCCGCCGAGCTCAAGTGTCGCCCCCTCGATGTCGTTGGTCCACAGCCGGCCACCGACGCGGTCTCGGGCTTCGAGCACGGCAACGCTGAGTCCTGCCTCGCGCAGCTGATGCGCCGCCGTCAGTCCGGACGCTCCCGCTCCGATGATGACGACATCTCGCTGCAGTTCGGCCATGCTGTGTTCCCCTGACATGCTCATTCGTCGATCGCGCTCATGACGTGCTTAATCCGTGTGTAGTCTTCGAGGCCATACGACGACAGGTCCTTGCCGTAGCCCGACATCTTGAAACCGCCGTGCGGCATCTCGGCCGCGAGCAGAATGTGGGTGTTGATCCAGACAGCGCCGAAGTCAAGGTCACGAGCCATGCGCATCGCCGTGCCGTGATCCTTCGTCCACACACTCGACGCGAGTCCGTAGTCCACGTCGTTCGCCATGTCGATCGCCTGCTCTTCGGTGGCAAAAGTCTGAACGGTGAGCACGGGCCCGAAAGTCTCCTCCTGCACACACGCGTCAATCTGAGACACCCCGGCGATGACCGTCGGCGCGTAGTAGAAGCCTTTGTCGCCGATCCGGTGACCTCCGGTGAGAACCTTCGCGTGCGAGGGCAGTTCGTCGATCACCGCGGAGACTTTCTCGAAGTGCGACGCGTTATTGAGCGGGCCGTAGTACGCGTCGGGATCTTCGGCGTCTCCGGTCTTCGTCGCTTCGGCGGCCTTCACCAGTTCCGCGGTGAATTCATCGACCACGGACTCGTGCACGAGAACGCGGGTCACGGCGGTGCAGTCCTGGCCGGCATTGAAGTACCCTGCCCCGGCGATCCCCTCGGCGGCTCCGGCAATGTCGGCGTCGGCAAAGACAACGGCTGGCGCCTTTCCGCCGAGCTCCAGGTGGGCGCGGTGCAGGTTCTTCGCAGCGGATGCCGCGACCGCCATTCCAGCGCGCACCGACCCGGTGATCGACACGAGTCCCGGTACGGGGTGCTCGGTCATCAGTTGTCCTGTGCTTCCGTTTCCGAGCACAACGTTGAGCACGCCGTCGGGGAGGATGCCCTGCGTCAGCCGGGCGAGAACCAGGGTGGACTCGGGAGTGGTGTCGCTCGGTTTGAGCACGACG
>JAZQRG010000146.1:0-1799 GCA_045629445.1 Mycetocola sp.
GACCTGGTTCAAGACCACGACGACCCAGGGCGGAAAACTCATCGGGTTCGGAGACCAACGCACCGCGCTCTCGAGCAGCTACGACCGTCACATCTATATGCAAGACGATGGGGCACTCGTGTTCGGAACGTGGACCGGTTCAACGAACACGATCACGAGCGCGACCGGTCTGAACAACGGCGAATGGCACCACGCCGTCGGCACCCAGTCCTCGGCGGGGATGGCGCTCTACGTTGACGGGGTTCTCGTGGGAACCAATCCTGCGACGGGCGCACAGGACTACTCCGGGTACTGGCGCATCGGCGGCGACACGACCTGGGGATCAAGCAGCAGCTACTTCGCCGGAACCCTCGACGAGGTGGCCGTCTATTCGACCGCATTGCCCGCATCGATCGTCTCGGGGCACTATGCACTTGGCGCAACGGGAACAATCCCCAACGCCGCACCCGCCGCAGCGTTCACGGCGTCTTCTTCGCAGCTCGCGGTGGCCGTCAATGCCGCGGACTCCACGGACTCCGATGGCACCATCGTCGGTTATGCCTGGGACTTCGGAGATGGCGCCACAGCAACGGGGGTGGGCGCTAGCCACACGTACGCGGCCGCGGGAGATTACGTCATCACCCTCACGGTCACCGACAACGACGGGGCAACCGACACCGAAACTCGCAGCGTCACGGTCACGGCGCCGCCCGCCAACGTCGCCCCCACGGCATCGTTCACGGTCTCGTCGAGCGGCCTCACGGCGTCGGTCAACGGATCGGCCTCTGCCGACTCCGATGGATCGATAGCTGGCTACGCCTGGAACTTTGGTGACGGGGCGACCGCGACCGGGCAAACCGCGTCGCATGCCTACGCCGCTGACGGCACGTACACAGTGACCCTCACAGTCACCGACGACGACGGAGCCACCGCGTCGACCACCCGCACCGTGACGGTGTCGGCACCGCCAGCCCCCACGGGGCTTGCGCAGGATGCTTTCGGCCGAACCGTGCCATCCGGATGGGGCTCTGCCGATCTGGGCGGTGCCTGGGTCGTGACGGGAACGGCGAGCCGGTACAGCGTGTCGGGAGGCGTCGGTCTCATGACGGCTCCCGCCGGCCAAACGCTCAAGGCGACCCTGGGTGCGGTGAGCTCATCCGACACCGACCTTTCCGTTCAGTTCTCTACCGACAAGGTCTTGACCGGCGGCGGTGAATACCTCTCGGCCATTGGGCGTCAGGTCGGTACCCTCGACTACCGAGCACGGGTGCGACTCCTGGCCACAGGAGACGTTGTTTTGCAGCTCGTCCAGGGCGGAACGACCCTCCACAGCCTCACGATCCCCGGCCTGACGCATGCGGCGAACACCCCGCTCGCGTTGCGACTGCAGGTGACGGGAATCTCACCGACAACGATCCGGGCCAAGGTCTGGCCGGCTAGCGCGCCGGAACCGGGGGCCTGGCAGGCGAGCGTGACCGACTCCACCGCGGGGCTGCAGACCGCAGGGTCGATCGCGCTTGAGAGCTTCATCTCGGGTTCGGCAACCAACGGGCCGATCACGACGCGCTTCGACAACCTTTCGGTGACGCCGACGTCGACGACTCCTCCGCCTGCGAACGTGGCCCCCACCGCGTCGTTCACTGCGGCGGCGAATGGGCTCACGGCATCCGTGAACGCTGCGGCGTCTGCCGACTCCGACGGAACTATCGCCGGTTACGCCTGGAACTTCGGCGACGGAGCCACCGCGACCGGCGTGACCGCATCCCACGCCTACGCCGCCGCAGGAACCTACACCGTGACTCTCACCGTGACGGATGATG
>JAZQRG010000147.1:0-7156 GCA_045629445.1 Mycetocola sp.
TGTGGTCGGGCAGCAGCACCTTGTCCGTTGGAAACGTGACGGCTAGGCGAAGCGACGGGTGCCGCGTCCAGGGCGTGGACGGACGTCCACGGGCGGGGACGCGGCGCCCGCCGCGTAGCCGTTGAGGCCTAGTTGACCGGGCCCGTCCACTTTTCGCCGGGGCCCTTGCCCACCGGGTCGGGAATGACGGATGCCTCGCGGAACGCCAACTGCAGCGAGCGAAGTCCGTCACGCAGGCTGCGCGCGTGCATGTCGCTGATCTCGGGCGCACCGGCGGTGATGAGACCGGCAAGCGCGTTGATGAGCTTGCGTGCCTCATCGAGGTCCTGCTGGGACTCGGGGTCGTCGGCGAGGCCGCACTTGACCGCCGCCGCACTCATGAGGTGCACTGCTGTAGTGGTGATAACTTCGACGGCGCCGACGTCCGCAATGTCGCGGCTTGCGTCCGCTGCGGCGTCTTCGACGTTGTCGTATGGGGATTCGTTAGTGCTCAATGCCAACCTCTGCTAGACTCTAAGACGGCTCCGGGACTTTGTTCCGGTACGAAAGAGGAAATTTCCCACCCGCGACCGCTTTACTAAGGTTACCGGGTTGTTGTACTCCGCCAGACGCATGGATTCCATGCCGAGGTAGCTAGGGTGCGAGCCACTGTGATGGATGTATGTCCGTCATGGTTGCGGTGTGTGACTTCTCCTCTCTCGCTTTGTACAGGCATCCGTCTGTATGAAAAGTCTGAGATTGAGTTAGAGGAGTAACGCATTAGCGATCCCCGTACAAACGACCGTATCCGAGTCCCTGAGGTCCGCCTCGTGGGTCCCGCCGGAGAACAGGTCGGCGTCGTCAAGATTGAGGTAGCACTGCGCCTGGCGCAGGAAGCTGAGCTCGATCTGGTCGAGGTTGCCCCGAACTCCAAGCCTCCGGTCGCGAAGATCATGGATTACGGCAAGTTCAAGTACGAGGCTGCGCAGAAGGCCAAGGAGGCCCGGCGTAACCAGGCGAACACCATCCTCAAAGAGGTTCGGTTCCGTCTCAAGATCGACAAGCACGACTACGAAACCAAAGTAAAGCGCGCAGAGGGCTTCCTCAAGGGTGGCGACAAGGTCAAAGCAATGATCCTGTTCCGCGGCCGTGAGCAGTCCCGTCCCGACCAGGGTGTTCGCTTGCTCCAAAAATTTGCCGAAGATGTTTCGGAACTGGGCACTGTTGAGTCCACTCCGACCATTGATGGTCGAAACATGGTCATGGTGATCGGCCCTCTGAAGAACAAGTCAGAGGCAAAGGCCGAAGCCAACGCACAACGTGCTGCCAATAAAGCAGCGAAGCAGGAGGAAGACAATGCCTAAGCAGAAGACACATTCCGGTGCCAAGAAGCGATTCAAGCTCACCGGTTCCGGCAAGATCAAGAAGCAGCAGTCGGGCATGCGCCACAACCTCGAGGTGAAGTCCGGACAGCGTAAGCGTCGCTTGAACACCGACCAGCTCGTCTCGAAGGCTGACACCAAGAACATCAAGAAGCTTCTCGGTCACTAAGACCTGAACCCGTTAGGAATATAGACAAATGGCAAGAGTAAAAAGGGCGGTAAACGCTCACAAGAAGCGTCGGGTTATCCTCGAGCGCGCCGAGGGTTACCGCGGTCAGCGTTCACGCCTGTACCGCAAGGCCAAGGAGCAGGTCACCCACTCCATGGTTTACGCATACCGTGACCGCCGCCAGAAGAAGGGTGACTTCCGTCGCCTCTGGATCCAGCGGATCAACGCGGCATCGCGTGCCAACGGCCTCACGTACAACCGCCTCATCCAGGGCCTCGGCCTTGCAGGCATCGAGGTTGACCGTCGCATCCTCGCTGAACTCGCCGTTCACGAGCCCGCCACGTTCGCGGCCCTCGTCGAGAGCGCGAAGAAGGCCCTCCCGGCCGACACGTCAGCTCCGAAGGCAGCAGCGTAAGCAGCTTCTCTGAAACAACGGGCATTCCGCTTCGGCGGGATGCCCGTTGTTGCGTTGTGCGCGAGCCTCCCTGTTCGAGGCACACCGCTCCGTAGACTGGGGGAGTGCTTGATAACCCACGTTCCCCGCGCGTCAGAGCGGTAGCAAAACTTGCCAAACGACCAGCCCGTCTCGAAACCGGCCTCTTCCTCCTCGAAGGACCGCAGGCGGTCTCCGAGGCGCTGACCTTCCGCCCGGGGCTGATCGTCGAGCTCTACGCAACACCGACCGCTCTCGAGCGTTACCCCGAGATCGCAGCCATGGCTGACGAGCAGCCCGACTTCGACGTCGAGTTTGTGTCGGAAGAGGTCCTCAGCGTCATGAGTGACACGGTGACGCCGCAGGGCTTCATCGCCGTCGCGCACCAGTTCCCGACGTCGATGAAGGACATCTTCAACAACGAGCCCAAGCTCATCGCGATCCTCGAAGAGGTTCGGGACCCGGGCAACCTCGGCACCATCATCCGTGCCGCAGACTCCGCCGGAGCGGATGCCGTCATCCTCACCGGCCGCAGCGTCGACCTGTACAACCCGAAGGTCGTCCGCTCGACCACCGGTTCGCTGTTCCACGTTCCGATCGCCGTTGGCGCTGAACTGCCGAACGTCATCGAGCGGGCCCGCAAGGCTGGTCTTCGCGTGCTCGCCGCAGACGTGAAGGGCACGAGCCTCCTCGACGCCCGTGTCTCTGGCGAACTCGTCCAGCCGACCGCCTGGCTCTTCGGCAACGAAGCGCACGGCCTCTCCGACGAACAGCTTCCGCTCGCCGACGCCGCGATCACCGTGCCGATCTACGGTCACGCTGAGTCACTCAACCTCGCTACGGCAGCATCCGTCTGCCTGTATGAGTCGGCGTTTGCGCAGCGCAGCGCCGTCTAACTGACGCCATTCGAGGCATCCGGTACCGGTCGTAATCTTGGTTACGAATCAGTAACGGATGCCTCGCGTCATACGGGCGAAACAAGCGGTCCTCTAGTTTGGACCCATGGAACCAACGCTTATACCGAACACGACGAGCATGCCCATTGCGAAACTCGGTGAACCGCTCGTAATCGTCGACTCGGTCAACAAGCACTATGGCGACCTCCACGTTCTGAAGGACATCAACACCACGGTGACCCGCGGCGAGGTCGTCGTCGTGATCGGTCCGAGTGGATCCGGCAAGTCAACCCTGTGCCGGGCGATCAACCGTCTCGAGACCATCGACTCCGGCACGATCACCATCGATGGCAAGAAGCTTCCCGAAGAGGGCGCCGCGCTCGCGCAGCTTCGCGCAGACGTTGGCATGGTCTTCCAGTCGTTCAACCTCTTCGCGCACAAGACCGTGCTCGAGAACATCACTCTTGCACCGATGAAGGTCAAGAAGATGTCGAAGAAGGATGCCACGGAGCGCGCAATGACGCTGCTCGAGCGCGTCGGAGTGGCAAACCAGGCCAACAAGATGCCGGCACAGCTGTCCGGTGGGCAGCAGCAGCGTGTCGCAATCGCCCGCTCACTCGCGATGAGCCCAAAGCTCATCCTGATGGACGAGCCGACGAGCGCGCTCGACCCCGAGATGATCAACGAGGTTCTCGACGTCATGGTCGGCCTCGCCAAGGAGGGCATGACCATGATTGTGGTCACCCACGAGATGGGCTTCGCCCGCAAGGCCGCCGATCGGGTGCTGTTCATGGCGGAGGGCGAAATCGTCGAGGAAGCCACTCCTGAGATCTTCTTCAGCCACCCCAAGTCGGCACGAGCACAGGACTTCCTGTCTAAAATCCTCGACCACTGACCGCTTCGCGGCCCGCGGAGCTCCTCACGCTTGGTCGCTTCGGCGGCTGAGAAACACAGCACATCACAAGGAATGAGAACGAGATGAAGCGCAAAAAGCTATCACTGATCGCACTCGGCGGAGCCGCGTTGCTCACGCTTTCTGCCTGTGCAGGCGGCGGCGGAGACACCGCAGCCCCCGAGCCAGAAGCAGCACCCACCTTCGAAGCCGGCACAACGATGGCCGAGCTTGCTGAAGCGGGAGAGATCACGATCGGTACCAAGTTCGACCAGCCGCTGTTCGGCCTTCTCGGCCCGGACGACGTCCCCGTCGGATTCGACGTCGAAATGGGCAAGATTATTGCCGCCAAGCTCGGCATCAGTGAAGACAACATCAACTGGGTAGAGACCGTCTCCGCGAACCGCGAGCCGTTCATCCAGAACGGTGAAGTCGACATCGTCATCGCCACGTACACGATCAACGACAAGCGCAAGGAAGTTATCTCCTTCGCCGGTCCGTACTACATGGCCGGACAGTCGATCCTGACGCTCGCCGACAACAAGGACATCAAGAGCGAGAAGGACCTCGTCGGTCAGCCTGTCTGCTCGGTGACCGGTTCGACACCGGCCGCAAAGCTCGCTGAGATCGGTGCAACACCGGTTCTCACCGACACCTACTCGAACTGCCTCGAGCCGCTCCGCACCGGCCAGGTCGTTGCTGTCTCGACCGACAACGTGATCCTCGCTGGTCTCGCTGCGCAGAACGAGGGCGAGTTCAAGGTCGTAGGAAAGCCCTTCACCGAAGAGCCCTACGGAATCGGTCTTGCGAAGGACGACACGGAGTTCCGTAACTGGATCAACGACGTCCTCGAAGAGGCCTACGAAGACGGTTCGTACGAAGAGGCCTGGGACAGCACCGCTGGAACGGTTCTCGAGTTCGTCGAACCGCCCGCGGTCGACCGCTACTAAAAAGTCCCACACACGAACGGGGCGGGGGCACTCCCCGCCCCGTTCGTGAGCACCCTGCACTTACAGAAACGGAAGAGGCCACATGGACGTCATTATCGACAACCTGCCTCGGTACCTCTCGGGATTCGGGATGACGTTGCAACTGCTTGCAGTTTCAGCGATCGCCGCCCTGATTCTCGGGACCATCATCGCCATCATGCGGATCTCGCCGGTCGCTTCATTACGTGCATTCGGTGCGGTGTACACCGAAATCGTTCGGAACACCCCGCTGACGCTCGTGCTCTTCTTCTGCGCGCTGATCCTGCCGTACCTCGGTGCGCGCCTGGACTACGCAACGTTCGCGATGATCGGTTTGAGCGTGTACACGTCGCCGTTTGTCGCCGAGGCGCTCCGCTCGGGTATCAACGGTGTTCCCATCGGGCAGGCCGAAGCGGCTCGCAGCCTCGGGCTCGGCTTTAGCCAGACGGTTGGATACGTCGTCTTTCCGCAGGCGTTACGGATGGTTATCCCTCCGCTCATCAACGTCATCATCGCGCTCACCAAGAACACCTCGGTTGCTGGTGGGTTCTTCGTCGTCGAACTGTTCACCATCGGTAAAGAACTCGCCAACGCCAACGGAAACGCGGTCATCGCGATCCTGCTCGGCGTCGCGACCTTCTACCTGTTGATCACCATTCCGCTCGGTCTCTTCGCCGCGCGGCTCGAGAAGAAGTGGGTGGTGGCGCGATGAGCGGTTCCGTTCTGTTCGATGCTCCCGGCCCCAAGGCTCGGCGGCTCTCGCTCACCCTCTCGATCATCGTTGGTGTGCTCATCCTCCTCGGCGTGTACTGGCTGTACTCGGTTCTCGCCGCACCTCGTCCCAGCTCGGGTGGTATCACCCTCCCCGGAATGTTCGACGCAAGCCGCTGGGACGTCTTTGCAAACCCGGACGTGTGGACGTTCATCGGCCAGGGTGTGCTCCGGACCCTGCGCGCTGCCGGTGCTGCCGCTGTGCTCGCCATGATTCTCGGCGTCGTGTTCGCACTCCTCCGCACCGCAAGAACCAAGTGGATTCGCATACCGGCGGCGATCGTGCTCGAGTTCGTTCGCGGCATGCCCGTTCTCCTGATGATGCTCTTCATCCTGCTTGGGTTCTCCAGCGGTGCTTACTGGGCAGTCGTCCTCGCTCTCGGCCTGTACAACGGTGCCATCATCGGCGAGGCCCTTCGTGCGGGGCTCGCGGCGCTTCCGCGCGGCCAGCGTGAAGCGGGCCTGAGCCTCGGCATGCGCGAGCTGCAGACCCGGATGCTCATCGAGTTCCCACAGGCGTTCCGCCAGATGCTTCCGATCATCGTTGCGCAGCTCGTTGTCCTGCTGAAGGACACCTCCCTCGGCTTCATCGTTGGCTACCCGGAACTCATCCGGTCGACGATGAACAACCTCGCCAGCTTCTACGGAAACCGTTACCTGTTCTCGTTCTTCGCCGTGACCCTCGTGATCTACCTGATCATGAACCTGTCGCTGTCGTGGGTCGCCCGCTGGCTCTCGAAGCGCACAGATTCAGCGAGCCGCGGCGGTCGGCGAAAGAAGGGCGGTAAGCCCGTCGAAGTGGATCCCGCCATCGCTATCGCGCAGGCCTCGGCTTCGGCGCGGCAGTCAGAGTCGAGGCAGGGCGGCACCCCGATCTAGCCAACCCGGCGCGGGCCATTCGCGCGACTCGGTAGACTTGTGGATCGTGTCCGACTCGCAAGTAATTACCGAATCCGCCGTGAACGCGGCCGTCGAATCAGCCCTCGCCGCGATAGCTGCTGCCGCTGATTCTGCAGCTCTCAAACAGGTGCGCACGGAGCACACCGGAGAAGCCTCGCCGCTGGCGAAGCTCAACGGTGAACTCCGCAACGTTGCCCCCGACCAGAAGGCGCCGCTCGGCAAGCTCGTCGGCCAGGCCCGCGGTCGTGTCAACGCCGCGTTCGCCGCCCGCGAGCGGGAGATCGTCGAAGCCGAGAACGCGGCCCAGCTCGCCGCAGAGGCCGTTGATGTCACGGCGCTGGCCAGCCGCTACACCGCTGGCGCACGGCATCCGCTCACCCTCCTCCAGGACCGCGTGAGCGAGATCTTCACCGGCATGGGCTGGGAGATCGCCGAAGGGCCCGAGGTCGAGAGCGAGTGGTTCAACTTCGATGCGCTCAACTTCGACGCCGACCACCCGGCGCGCGCGATGCAGGACACCTTCTTCATCGACCCGCCCGAGTCACACCTCGTGCTGCGCACGCACACGTCGCCGGTGCAGGTGCGGTCGCTGCTCAGTCGTGAGCTCCCGGTGTACGTGCTCGCGCCCGGCCGGGTGTACCGCACCGACGAGTTCGACGCGACCCACCTGCCGGTGTTCATGCAGTTCGAGGGTCTCGCCGTCGACAAGGGCCTCACCATGGCGCACCTCAAGGGCACGCTCGACCACTTCGTGAAGTCGATCTTC
>JAZQRG010000148.1:0-6593 GCA_045629445.1 Mycetocola sp.
CCCGGTTCCGGAGTATCGGGAAACGCAGCACCAGCACTCAGACGCACACGACGCATCACCGGCTGCGTCGCAGGGAAACCCGCACGGTGGGCCCCGTCCGACGCGGGCGCGACGGCCGAGGGTCGATGCTCACGGCATCCCATACGGTGTCGGGCGCTTCAGCGTGCGCGAGGTCGTTCTGCTCATTCTCGCCGCCCTCGTTGTCGTCTCTTCGTTTCTCCCGTTCATTGGCGGCGTTTACGCCAACCTGTTCGGTTACACGAGCCTGTGGGCTCCCGCGCCCTGGCTCGCGATCCCAGGAGCGCTTCTTCTTGGAGCAGCGGCCGTTCTTCTGGTCCTCCGGCGCCTCAAACCGGAGCTGAACCTCCGAGTCGGCTCGCTTTCGGTTGACCAGTTCGCGTCGGTCGCCGCTGTCAGCACGGCTGGCTTCTTCGTCGGAGCACTGCTCCTGCTGCTCGGCGTCTCGGCCTGGTTCCGTTCTGGTTTTCTCGGCGCGAGCGCGTTCGGGGACAACTTCGACGTATTCACGCCGGGCGCCGGTCTTATTCTTGGGCTGATTTTTTCGCTCGCGGCCCTCGTCCCGACCGTCGGCTGGAGGTTCATTCCCATTTTTGCGGCGGACTTCCGTGCGCGAACCGACGGCCAGGCACACCCCGCGGCCAGGAAACCCATCGCCGTACCCGTGCGGCCGCGGCCGGTGAAGACGCCTCGGCCCCAGGCGGTGCCCCAGCCGGAGGTCCACCAGTATGGCGACGAACACGCGGGGTCGATTCAGCTCACCCCGGCAGACACACGGCCGGAGGACGTCGGTGCATACCGCCGTCGCGGATGGTCGCCGGATGCCTCCGACGCGCCTGTGGAGGCGGAACAGTTCGCCGACGCTGGCGTCCAGACGGTTCCGGAAACGACCAGCACGATCGAGTCAGCTGGTGATCGCGGAAGCAGCCAGCCGGATGCCGACGACGAAATCGATGAACTTCACACCGGCGAGGAGCCGGCACCGGTATCTGCCATTCGGCACGTGGCCGAACAGGAGTCGCTCGCGGATGAGCCAGAGGGCGCCGTGCTCGGGTCTGTCGATTCGACGACGGTGGGCGACAGGCACGACGATTCGGCACCGATCGACGCGGATCAGCCGGATGCCGGCCCCAGCGCGACCGGGACCAGCGCGGCGGCCGAAGGCCCCCGCGAAACTCCGGCGGTGATCTCGGCCCAGCCATTCTGGGTCTACTCGCGCGTTCCTCTGCCCGTCGTAGACGAGCAGACCGGCGACACCGTGTCCGAAATCGGGCCAGGCGCTTGGGCACTTGCGATCGTCGACCGCGGAAGCGAACTGGTCATCCGCCACGACGATGGCAGGGTCGGCGTCCTTCGCAGTCTCTCCGGCGTGATGCGAGGCTAGGGCGAGCTAAGCGACGTCGCCCGGTCGCAGGTACTGGCGCTCGTGATAAAGGAGAGGGGCGTCGTCGGCGCCCACCTCCCCGCTCTCGATCTGGACAACGACCACGACGCTGTTGTGAACGATGAACCGTTCGATGACCCGCCCGACCATCCAGGTGGTGACATTGTCAAGGATGGGCAGTCCATGCTCGCCCTCGTGCCAGTGCTGACCGACGAAGCGCGAGGCGTTGTCGCCCGACATGATCTCGGCCAGCGACCGGTTCCTGGCACCGAGCATGTGAATGACGAGTCGATCGGTTTCGGCGATTGCCGGCCAGCTGCTCGCGCTCCGTGCCATGTTGAACGTGGCAAGCGGAGGGACGGCGCTCAGGGAGGCGAGAGAGGTGGCTGTGAACCCCACAGGTTTCCCGTTCGTGTCCCTGGCTGTGACGGCGGCTACGCCGGCGGCGTGTCGTCGAAATGCGGCCTTGAACGCCTCGAGATCGTGCTGCATGGGGTTCATCCTGTGTCGAGTTCCTTTCGCCAGTGCCGAGTGCCCGGCCATCTGACGCCGGGCGATAGACTGGTATGGCCATGATCCAGACCACAATCCAGACAATTGACCTGCGCGGTATTCAGCCTACCCGCGCTGAACTGCTGCACCGGATCCCGCGTCCGGTCGTTGATATCGCGGTCGCGAGCGAAGCAGCACAGCGGCTGATCGCTGAGGTTCGAAGCGAGGGCGAGACGGCTCTCAAGCGGCACGCCGAACTCTTCGATTCCGTCCCCGATGTCTCGATTGCCGTCGACAGCTCCGAAATCGCCCGCGCGGTCGCCACGCTGGATCCTTCGGTGAGGGTTGCTCTCGAGACGTCGATTGAGCGTGTACGCACGGCGAGCGAGGCGCAGCTGCCGGCTCCCATTACGACGACGTTCGGACCTGGCGCACAGGTACACCAGCGCTGGCAGCCCGTCGACCGCGTTGGGCTCTACGTTCCGGGCGGAAAAGCAGCCCTTGCGTCAAGTGTCGTCATGAATGTCGTGCCAGCGCAGGTCGCCGGCGTCTCATCCATCGCACTGGCATCACCCGCGCAGAGCCACTTTGGCGGGCGGGTCCACCCGACGATCCTTGGCGCCGCCGGGCTCCTTGGCATCGACGAGGTCTACACAATGGGCGGCGCAAGCGCCATTGGCGCCCTCGCGTATGGGGTCCCTTCCCTTGGCCTGGTTCCGGTCGATGTTGTCACCGGTCCGGGAAATATCTACGTCGCAGCGGCCAAGAGGCTCGTCCGTGGAGTCGTCGGCATCGACTCGGAGGCAGGAACGACCGAGATCCTCGTGATCGCCGATGGCGGTGCGGACCCGAGGTATGTTGCCGCCGATTTGATCAGCCAGGCCGAACACGATGAGGCAGCTGCCTCGGTGCTCGTCACAGATTCTGCGGAGTTTGCCGAGAAGGTTGTTCGCCAGCTGGACGACCTCGCCAGGGCGACCCCGAACGCCGCCAGGGTCGCCGAAGCTCTCGGCGGCCAGCAGTCCGCGATCGTCCTCGTCGACGACATGCACGCTGCGGCGCTGTTCAGCAACGCGTACGGACCGGAACACCTCGAGATCCAGACCGCTGACAACCAGGCCGTGTTGTCGATGATCTCAACGGCAGGAGCGATCTTTGTCGGCCCGTACTCGCCGGTCAGCCTCGGTGACTACGTTGCAGGATCAAACCACGTCCTTCCGACCGGAGGGCAAGCGCGCTTCTCTTCCGGGCTCGGCGCATACACCTTCCTTCGGCCTCAGCAGGTCATCGAGTACGGCAGGGCCGCCCTCGGCGACGTTGCCGCACAGGTCGTCGCGCTCAGCGGCGCCGAAGAGCTTCCCGCACACGGCGAAGCCGTCACCGTGCGATTCTCATAACGCGCTACTCGCGTCGAAGCATCCGTCAAGCCTGGAGTACACATGTTCTGTCCCTTCTGCCGCCACCCTGATTCCCGTGTGATCGACTCGCGAACCAGTGATGACGGCCTCTCCATCCGGAGACGGCGCCAGTGCCCCGAGTGCGGGCGCCGATTCAGCACGACAGAAACGGCGAGCCTCAACGTCATCAAGCGCAGCGGCGTTGTTGAGCCGTTCTCCCGCGACAAAGTGGTGTCAGGTGTTCGTAAGGCCTGCCAGGGTCGCCCGGTGACCGACTCCGACCTCGCCGTCCTCGCCCAGAAGGTGGAGGAATCGATTCGGCAGACGGGAACGAGCCAGATCGACGCCAATGAGATCGGGCTCGCTATTCTCACTCCGCTCCGCGAACTCGACGAGGTCGCCTACCTCCGATTTGCAAGTGTCTACCAGGCCTTCAACTCGCTTGAGGACTTCGACGAGGCCATCGCATTGCTCAGGGTCGAGCACGCAGAGTCAGCCGACGCTCGCGACGCCGTCGAGCGTTGACGATGTACCCATTCGTCTTCCGCACCGTCCTGTCCAGGCTCGATCCCGAGTTCGCACACCACCTCGCGTTCACCGTAATTCGCGCCGTTGGCAACCGGCGTCTCTCGGCAGCGATTCGTCGGTACACCGCTCCAACGGTCGACCTCAGCGTTTCGGCACTCGGTTTGAGGTTCCCGACACCCTTCGGTGTCGCCGCCGGGTTCGACAAGGACGGCGAGGCTGTTCTTGGTCTCGGTGCCCTGGGCTTCGGTCACGTTGAGGTTGGAACGCTGACCGCACACTCACAGCCCGGAAATCCCCGGCCTCGACTCTTCCGCCTCGTGCCTGACCGCGCCGTCATTAATCGCATGGGCTTCAATAACGGGGGAGCAGCGGATGCCGCTGGTCGGCTGACCGACGTCCGTCGCGTCGACGATCGCCCCGTCCTCGGAGTGAACATTGGCAAGAGCCGTGTCGTCGCTGTCGATGACGCGGTCAACGACTATCTCACCAGCACACGACTGCTGGCTCCCGTCGCCGACTACCTCGTCGTCAACGTCAGCTCACCGAACACCCCTGGCCTTCGCGGGCTGCAGGAACTCGACAAACTGGCACCGTTGCTCGCCGAAGTGAAAGCTGCCGCTGGCTCCACTCCGCTCCTGGTGAAGATCGCTCCAGACCTCAGCGACGACGAAGTCACCCGCATCGCGGAACTCGTCGTCTCTCTCGGGCTCGACGGCATCATCGCGACCAACACCACAATCTCACGGGACGGGCTCGTCACTGACCCGGCGGTTGTTGAGGCTGCCGGGGCCGGTGGACTCTCGGGAGCCCCGCTCGCCGCCCGCTCCCTTGAGGTGCTCCGTCTCATCCGCCAGGCCGTACCATCGTCGTTGTGTGTCATCTCCGTCGGGGGAGTGTCTACCGCCGAAGGCGTCGCCGAGCGACTCGACGCTGGTGCGACCCTGGTGCAGGGGTACACGGCGTGTTTGTACCTCGGCCCTCTGTGGGCCCGTCAGATCAACAGGGGCCTGTCGCGGATCGCACAGGCCCGCTGAACGTACGGCACAACGAGAAACGCCTCACCGTTTGGTGAGGCGTTTCTCGTAGTGAGCGGGGTCTTAGGCGGGATAGTCCCCGCGCTTCACCTGCGGCTTAGGCAGGCGCAGCACACGCAGCTGCAGCGCGCGCATGCCCGCATACCAGCGCACGCCACGCTCAACCTTGTCCGCACCGAATTTGGCGCGAAGCTTCTTGCGTACAACGGCGCCGAGCCAGAAGCAGTCCAGGAGGGCGATGAGGAAGAACGCCCAGAGCGCGAGCATGCCGTACACCTGTACTTCGGGCGATGGGATGAACGTGAGGATGATGACGACGAACATCACGGGGATGAGGAACTCACCGATGTTGAACCTGGCGTCGACGTAATCACGGACCCAGCGCTTCTGCACTCCGCGGTCCTTTTGCGGCAGGTAGCGCTCGTCACCGGCCGCGAGGCCGATCCGGGCTTTTTCGCGGGACTCAGCGAGCTTCGCGCGAGCGGCCTGTTTCGCTTCCTTGCGATCGCCTGGCACGAGCGGGCGCTTGTTGAGGGCTTCCCGTTCCTTGCGCGTCGGTGTTGGCCGTCCCTTACCCGAGACACCGGCGATTCTGTCCGCCGTCTCGGCTGGGGTTTCGATGGTGGGCTCGGCGGGCGAGCGTGGGATGTGTTTGGTCACGGTGGGTCCTTGCGCTGGATACCTCTTAAGATTACCTGCATGACCACTCACTCTGAAAACACGCCGACACCTGAGCTCGATACTGACATCCGTACCGCGGTTCAGGGCGGAATGGCCTCGACAATCGCCGACCTCTCCAGGCTTGTCCGGATTCCGAGTGTGTCATGGGCCGCGTTCGACCCGGCGCACGTTCGAGCCAGTGCAGAAGCGGTTGCAGCGCTGGCAACCGAGACAGGACTCTTCGACGTGGTCGAGGTCAAGCAGTCCGCGCTCGATGACTCGAGCGAACTGGGTCAGCCTGCGGTTCTCGCGACACGCAAGGCCAAAAACGGCGCACCGACCGTGCTGCTCTACGCCCACCACGACGTTCAGCCTCCCGGCAAGGACGATGACTGGGACTCCAAGCCGTTCGAGCCGACGGTGAAGGGCGACCGACTGTACGGACGAGGAGCCGCAGACGACAAGGCAGGAGTGATGGCACACATCGCTTCCCTCCGCGCGCTCACGGAGGTCCTCGGCACCGACTTCGACCTCGGGCTCGCGCTCTTTATCGAGGGCGAGGAGGAGTTCGGCTCGCGCTCGTTCGCGAACTTCCTCACCGACAACCGGGAGGCCTTGAGTGCTGATGCCATCGTCGTCGCCGACTCGAACAACTGGGACGAAGTGACCCCGGCTATCACGGTTGGGCTGCGTGGCAACGTTACGTTCCGGTTGACCGTTCGGACGCTCGAGCACGCCTCGCACTCGGGGATGTTCGGGGGAGCGGTCCCGGATGCCATGCTCGCAACGATCAAACTCCTGGCAACGTTTTGGGACGACCGAGGGTCCGTTGCCGTGGACGGGCTTCGAAGCTACGCCGGTGAGACCCCCGAATACTCCGAGGACCAGTTACGCGCCGAGACCGGCCTGTTGCCAGGGGTTTCGCCGCTCGGGATGGGGACGATCCTCTCGCGGATCTGGAACCAGCCCTCCGTCACGGTGACGGGAATTGACGCTCCGAGCGTTGCGAATGCATCCAACACGCTCTCCCCGGTGATCTCGGTCAAGGTGAGCGCGCGAATCGCACCAGGGCAGAACGCC
>JAZQRG010000149.1:0-4156 GCA_045629445.1 Mycetocola sp.
GCCCCATGGGGCGACCTCACGAGCGAGACTCTTATTCCCGCGGCCGCGACAGCGACAGCCCGCCTTGTCGCTCGCGAACCGGGCGTGTTCAGCGGCGGCGCTGTGTTCGCCGCCGCGTTCCGGCTCACCGACCCGAGCATCACGGTCACGCTGCAGAAGGTCGATGGCGAGGCGTCCGAAGCCGGCGACCAGTTGGCATCCGTCACCGGCCCAGCACGCGGCGTGCTGCAGGCGGAACGCATCGGACTGAACTTCGTGCAGCGGATGTCGGGCATCGCAACACAGACCGCTCGATACGTCGAGCAGGTCGCTGGCACAAAGGCGCGCATCGTCGACACGAGGAAGACGACGCCGGGTCTTCGCGCGTTCGAGCGCCACGCCGTGCGGTCGGGCGGCGGGTTCAACCATCGGTTCTCACTCTCGGACGCCGTGATGGCGAAGGACAACCACCTCGCTGTGCTCACCGCCGGCGGCATCTCGGTCACCGACGCCCTGCTCGAGGTGCGGTCCCGACTGTCGCACACCACCCACCTCGAGGTGGAGGTCGACCGGATCGACCAGATCGAACCGGTGCTCGCCGCCGGTGTCGACACGATCATGCTCGACAATTTCAGCCCCGCCGCGCTGCGCGAGGGTGTCGCCCTGATCGCCGGCCGCGCGCTCATCGAGGCGTCGGGCAACGTCACGCTCGACACTGTCGGCGACATCGCCCGCACCGGTGTCGACGTGATCTCGTCAGGGGCACTGACCCACAGCATCCGTTCGCTTGATCTTGGCCTCGACGTCGAACTCACCGCGGATGTTCTCGCGGCGGATCCCGATGCTGTACCTCGATAACGCCGCGACGACGCCCGTGCGCCGGGAGGTTCTCGAGGCCATGTGGCCGTACCTCACCGGTGAGTTTGGCAACCCCTCGAGTGTGCACACGATCGGTGAACGGGCGGCAGCAGCGCTCGCCGACGCTCGGAGCCGGGTGGCCGGCGTGCTCGGTGTTCGTGCGAGCGAGATCGTGTTCACTTCGGGCGGCACCGAGGCCGACAACCTCGCGGTCAAGGGCATTGCACTTGGGAACCCGCGCGGGCGGCATCTGGTCACGACGGCCATCGAGCACGAGGCGGTGCTCGAATCGGTGGACTACCTCCGTCGGTTGCACGGCTTCGAGGTGTCGTTCGTGCCGCTGGAAGCTGATGGCACGGTGACGCCCGATGCACTCGAGAGTGTGCTCCGCGACGACACCACACTCGTCTCCGTGATGTACGCCAACAACGAGATTGGCACCGTCCAGGACGTCGCCGCGCTCAGCGAACGCAGTCGCCGTCGCGGGGTTCCGTTCCACACCGACGCCGTCCAGGCCGCGGGCTGGCTCGACCTTTCCGTCCCGGCGCTCGGCGTGGATGCGCTTTCCCTCTCCGGGCACAAAATCGGCGCGCCGAAGGGCATCGGCGTTGCGAGTCTCCGCGGCCGGCTGCCGATCGAACCGCTGATCCACGGCGGCGGGCAGGAACGCACGAGGCGCTCAGGCACCGAGAATGTCGCCGGGGCCATCGGCCTGGCTCTCGCCCTTGAGCGAGCGGAGAGCGAGAGAACGGATGCCGCGACGCGCGCGACGGCGCGGCGCACGTCGTTCATCTCCCGCGTCGCCGAACTCGTACCCGGTGCGATCGTCACCGGGCACCCGTCCCGTCGGCTGCCCGGACACGCGTCGTTCTGCTTCCCGGGGACAAGCGGCGAAGCCGTGCTCCTCGAGCTCGAACGCCGGGGGATCGTGTCCTCAAGCGGATCAGCGTGTGCCGCGGGGAGCGATGAGCCGTCCCACGTGCTCACCGCCCTCGGTGTAACGTCCGAGATTGCACAGACCGCCGTGCGCTTCACGTTCACGGCGGACATCACCGACGAGCAGCTGAGTGAGGTGGCTGACGCGGTGGCGGCATCCGTTCGCACGCTTTCCGGCATCGGACGCTGACGCCCACAGTGCGTGCCGGTGTGAAAGCCCTGCCGCTTCGCTGAGGGCCTCTTGACAAGGGAAAGCCGAAGCGTACGGTGTGGCTATGAGCAACGGACACGGCCCGGTTCACGGATCCGGCAAGAAGAAGCCTCGTCCGGTTGACGAGAACTACGACCTGAGCGCTGAGGAGGTCGTCGCGCCGGAGCTGCGCATCCTGAAGAACTGGCTGCCAGCGGCAAACCCGACGGACGGCCAGCCGTACCAGGAGTCCAAGGCCCAGCGCTCCGCGCCACGAAAGCCGCCGGGACGCGTCTACCCCAGGGCCATCGATTCCGAGTCTGGCGACTTCTAAAGCGCTTCTGAGCCGTGTGCTCCGCTCGCGTCATGCCACTGCCAGACTGGGCACGTGCTCGCGAACCTCTCCCTCCCCGTCTCGCTGGAAACCGCATCGCCGATCCTTCTTCGCCGGGCAACGACCGACGACCTGGGCGCGTTGATGAGACTGCTCTCGGATGATCCGATCAGTGCAGCCCGAGGTGATCGTGCCGACGATGGGGATACCGCAGCCTACGCTCAAGCGCTCGCCGAGATCGTTCTCGACCCGGCCAACGATGTCGTCGTCGCGGTGAATGCCGACGAGGACATCGTTGCGACGATGCAACTCACCAGGATTCCCGGGATGGCACGGCGGGGTGCAACCCGGCTTCTAATCGAGGCCGTGCGTGTGGACAGCGCTCACCGTTCGGGTGGAGTGGGCAGCGCAATGATGCGCTGGGTCACCGATACCGCGGCTCCGGCACTCGGTGCTCGGCTGGTTCAACTGACCTCGGACGAGGCGCGCACGGATGCACACAGGTTCTACGAGCGGCTCGGGTTCGTCGGGTCGCATCGCGGGTTCAAGTACCCGATCGGATGAGGTGTGTCCGCAACCACCTCTCGAATGTGAGACCGGATTGCAAGCCCTTGAACCAGTCCACGGCGTACTTCTAGCGTGAAGGTATGACTGAAAACGACGACACGAACCGCGACCTGAATGACGAGCAAGGGGCACAGAAGGTGCCCGACGGGGTCCCCACCCCGCCCAACGGCGATGATGCACCAGAGACGCTGACCGGTGAACGCTCGACGAGCGTTGAGACGGGCGGCGACACGATCCTCCCGACACCGGAGCCCAGCGACGGCGGCGCGCCCGCGCCCTAAAACCTGAGCACTGGCTCCGGGCGCGGAGGGGATTGTGAGCGAGGCCGCGTACGCTTGGGACTGAGCCGCGGTTCTCGCGGCCGAGACGAATTGAGATCATGGATACGATCGCCCTGCGCCGTTTTGTGGTCGCTGCCGAGGAACTTCACTTCGCGCACGCGGCCAAGCACCTCAACATCCCACGCTCGACGCTGATTGCATCGGTCCGCGAGCTGGAGAAGGAACTCGGGACCCCGCTGTTCGACATGAACGCCTCGAAGACGACACTCACCGCTCGGGGACTCGACCTCCTCGCTGAAGAACAACGTAAGCAGGCGGCAACAGCGGCATCGGTGGTGCAGAACAAGCCGCAACCCGCTGGCGGAAAGGCATTTGCCTCGAAGGGCAAGGGCCGGACCCCTGCCGTCAAAGGCCAGCCGCGGCCGGGAAAGCGCCGCCAGTCCCGCTGAGTCCCGTCGGGTCCGATCTGCAGTTGAGTATAATTATGCAGACGCTGCATGAATCTTCGGCTAGGCTGAAACCATGACCCCTCCCGAACCCGCTGCACCCGCCCGCCGCACGTCAATCGCTGCGGTGGTCGCGCAGGTCCTGCTCGGCGCGTTTTTGCTGACCGCCGGAATCGGGCACCTCACCGTGGCCAGGGAAGCGTTCCGTGCGCAGGTTCCCACCTGGTTGCCGATTGACGTTGACTTCGTGGTCGTGGCATCCGGAATTGTGGAGATCATTCTCGGCCTGTCGCTGCTCGTGCTGTGGCGCTGGCGCGTCCCGGTCGGGTGGATCGTTGCGGCGTTCTTTATCGCGATCTTCCCCGGAAACATCTCGCAGTTCACGACCGGTACCGATTCGTTTGGACTCAACGACGACCTGAGCCGCGGAATCCGTCTGCTGTTCCAGCCGCTGCTCGTGCTCTGGGCGCTGTGGTCGACGGGCGCGTGGCGTGCATGGCGCAACAGCCGTTCGGCGGCGAAGCGGAAGAGCGTGTCGGTGTAGCTACCCGCGAGTACTCTCGTA
>JAZQRG010000150.1:0-11093 GCA_045629445.1 Mycetocola sp.
CTGGCGACGGATGTCGTGAGTTCTGCTGCTGCCGTCACGTCGGCTGAGCGTTTAGCGAGGTCAACCGCAAAGGCGATGAACGCCAGCGCGTAGATCGCCATCGCTGACCAGAGGGCGAGGACGGACAGTTCGTTGAGATCCACGGTTTAACAGTACCTCTCGGGTTTCACGCGTGGGACGCGTGAGTGAGTGAAGACGTTCGACGTCGAACCAGAACGGCGATGCCGCGCCAGCCGACGAGCAGAATTCCGTGCGTGACGGTCGCCACGATAACGAAGGCGAGAGCGGTGCCCTGACCAGACAGCGTGCGGAACAGCATGCCACCTGCAACCGTGATTGCCCAGAGCCCGAGCCCCGGCCAGACCGGTCCGAATGGATGACGCCAGGCCAGGGTGACCAGCCAGCCGAGTCCGAGCGCGGCGAGAAACGGCCACCAGGCAATGAGGAGTCCGATGACCGTCGGGTCTGCGTTGTGGGTGCCACGGCCGATGAGGACAAAGACGAGCGTGATAAGAGCGTCGAGGACGAGAGCGACGGTGATGTCACGCGTACGCCGTCTCATCGTTCGAGCCCGAGCGCTGTGCCGTGCCGGTACGCGATTGCGTCGACGGCTTCGACAAGACCGGGGTCTTCACCTCGGGCGAGGCCGGCGTACTGGACCCGCACGGTGCCGTCGGGGTTGTCCGTCGCCTTGACCCACACCCGGCGTCGAGGCACAAACAGAGAGGTGAGCAGTCCGCCCAGAATGAGGATGGCGAAGGTCAGCACCCAGCCAGTGGTCGGATCACGGTGAACATCGAACGACGCGAAGCGCGGTACCGCGTTGTTGAAATCGGCGGCGGTGACCGCTGCGTGATCGTCGCCAGCCGCGGCATCCGGATCGACCGGCTCCGCGTCCGGGTTCGCGTTCTCGAAGGTGATCGTGCCCTGGCCGCCGGGCAGTTCCTGGGTCTGGCCCGGCATGAGCTCGATCGAATCGACACCGGTGTCGCCGCCGGTGAGCTGGGTCATGTCATCGGTCTCGAGTTCGTACACCGACTTCGGTGCACCTTCGTCGATACCGAGATCGCCCGTGTAGACGTTGAGTGTCAGCACGGGGAAGACGAGGTCGGGGTACGTCGACGTGTACGCCCCGTTCTCGAGCAACTGCGCTGTCGGGTAGAAGAAGCCGATCATGCCGATCTGCTCTTCGAGTCCGTCTGGCACCTTGACGACACCGAGGGAGGTGAGGTTGGCGTCCTGCGGGAGGAACGGGACCGAGTCGGTGAACACAACGGTGCCGTCAGGGTCGCGAACGGTGATGGTAGGCGCGTACCCATTCCCCAACAGGTATACGTCGGTGCCCTCGAAGCGCAGCGGGTCATTTACCTTGACGGTCGCCTCCTGCGCTTCGCCGCCGGGCGACCGGGTGGTCACGAAGGCGGTGAAGTCGATGGGCTGGCCGTATGCGTCGAGGTTCTTCTGTTCATACGTCACGTCGAAACGGTCGAGTGACAGCGAGTATGGGGCAAGGTCGTCAGCATTGTAGAAACGCCCCGGGTTGAACGAGTTGTAGTCGAGGAGCGTGTTGACGAAGGTCTGTCCCTCGACGAGAACACGCTGACCGGCGTAGCCAAGACCGCCACCGACAGCAACCGTGAGAAGCATGCCGACGAGTGCGGAGTGGAAGACGAGGTTTCCGGTTTCGCGCAGGTAACCGCGTTCGGCCGACACCGACACGGCGCCGTCCTTGCCCTGGTAGAGCTCGACGCGGTAGCCGGACTTCTTCAGCAGGCTCTGAGCGGCGTCGATGGCAGAACCGGCGTCTCCACCCTCGAGAGTCTGTTCGGTGTGCGCGGGCAACCGCTCCAGTCGAGCGGGAGTGCGCGGCGGACGGGCGCGCATCGCGTCAAGGTGGTGCTTGGTTCGCGGGATCACGCAACCGATGAGCGACACGAACAAGAGCAGGTAAATGCTCGAGAACCAGACGGATCCGTAGACGTCGAACATCTGGATGTTGTCGAGAACCGGCGCGAGCTTGGGGTTGTCGGAGAAGTACTGGATGACCCCGTTGGGATCGGAACTGCGCTGCGGCACGAGGGAGCCGGGCACGGCGGCGACGGCAAGGAGAAGCAGAAGAAGCAGAGCCGTCTTCATGCTCGTGAGCTGCCGCCAGATGAAGCGGAGGGTGCCGACGAAGCCGAGCTTGGTTTGCTGGATGCCTGTCGAGTCGGGGTCCGGGCGCTCGCGTTCGCTCAGCGGCGCTCCGGCGTCAACGTAATCAGATGGCCGGGACAAATCCGCTGATCACCACCCCGAGCTTCGACATAAAGATGCCCCAGGCGCCGGTGACCATGAGAACGCCGATGATGACAAGCAGGATGCCGCCTCCGATATTGATTGCGCGGATATGCCGCTTCAGGAATGCAACGGATCCGGTCACCCAGTTGAGACCCGCCGCAACCAGCAGGAAGGGGATGCCGAGACCGAGGCAATAGAACAGGGCGAGAATCGCGCCACGACCGGTTGATCCTGACTCGAAGCTCAGTGCGTTGATGGCGATGAGCGTTGGGCCGAGGCACGGGGTCCAGCCGACGGCGAAAACGACGCCGAGGATCGGAGCTCCGGCGAGGCCGGTTGCGGGTCGGAAGTTCGACTTCACTGTGCGTTGCAGGAAGGAGAACTGGCCGATGAAGACGAGTCCCATGACGATGACGACGACGCCGAGTACCCGCGTGATGATGTCTTCCCAGCGGACGACGAACGCACCGACCGTTCCAGCGAAGGCCCCGATGAGGACGAAGACGAGCGAGAAACCAAGTACGAAAAGGACGGCACCGAGGAGCACTCGCGAGCGGGCGGGAGCGGTCTTGCCGCGCGCACCGTTCGACATGCCACCGACATAACCGAGGTAGCCGGGAACGAGCGGGAGCACACAGGGTGATGCAAAGGAAACGAGCCCGGCAAGCAGCGCTATCGGGATAGCGGCCAGCAACTGGCCATTGAAGATGATCTCGCCGGGATTCACGTCGTTACTCAGCGATCGTGTCGCGGATGAGGGTGTCGAGGATCGACGCTTCCTTCACCTGGCCGAGGATGCGTGCGGCAACCCGGCCTTCCTTGTCGAGCACCAGGGTCGTCGGAACGGCCTTCGGAGGAACGCTGCCGGTGAACGCAAGCTTCACTGCGCCGTCTTCAACGTCCATGATCGACGGGTAGGTGATGCCGTACTTGTCATTGAACGACAGTGCCGTGTCGGCCTGGTCGTAGACGTTGACGCCGATGAACTGGGCGTCCTTGCCGTCATACTCGGCGCTCAGTTCCTGAAGGACAGGCGCTTCGGCGCGGCACGGAGCGCACGCGGCGTACCAAAAGTTGACGACGAGAACGTCGCCGTCGAAGTCCTCAGAGGAGACCTGTTCACCGGATTCGGCGATGCCGGCAAAACGGATCGTTTCACCGCGGTCGGCTTCGGCGATTTCGGTGACACTGCCGTCACCGGCGATGTAACCCTTGTTACTGCCCTCGGTGTATTGCTCGGCGAGCGGGTCGCTCGAACAGCCTGCAAGCAGCAGGGCCGAGGCGAGAATCGCGGCGACCACTGGCATCCGGTGTTTCATACGGCTCCCACGTCCGTTGCGCCGACGCCAAGGCCGGCAGCGGGGTCGGTGTAGCCGACCTCGACGAAGACACCATCGCGGTGCTCGAACGTTGTGATGCTCGACAGTGCGCACCGACGCTGGCGCGGGTCGTGGGGCAATGGAGTGCCGGTGAGGGAGGAGTGCACCATCCAGATCGGCAGCTGGTGGCTGACGAGCACGGCGTCGCCGGACTCGGTGGTCTCCCACGCGTCACGGACACCATCGAGCATGCGCGCGACGATCGAGACGTATGGTTCACCCCAGCTGGGCTTGCGCGGATTGCGAAGGGCTGGCCAGTTCACCGGGTTACGGAGCGCAGCGCGCATGACCTTGCCCTCAAAGTGGTTCGTCGGCTCGATGATGCGCTCATCGGTGACGATGTCGAGACCAAACCGGGACGCAATCGGGGCCGCCGATTCCTGAGCACGCTGAAGAGGGGATGCCACCAGTCGCGTGATTGAGCGATCGCGCGCTGCGAGGTCGTCGGCTGCGAGAGCGGCCATGCGTGCCCCGCGTTCGGAGAGTCCAAAACCGGGGAGTCGTCCGTAGAGGACTCGTGTCGGATTGTGCACCTCGCCGTGACGGACGAGATGGATCTGGCTGGCTACCACACGCCCCAGTCTACGTTCCGTAGAACTCGGAAAACACCGAGAGCCCTCACCCCTCATTCCCGCGGGAGGAAAGCCCGTGTGCCTCGTGTCGATGACCGTCAGGGGAAGCGCAGCGGCGCGCGGGTAAGCTTGACCCTTGTGACCACACGCGTATTGATCAAGAACCTGGCCGACCTTCCCGAAGGTCCCGTCTCCGTCTCCGGATGGGTCGAGACCGTCCGTGACCAGAAGAAGGTGCAGTTCATCGTCTTGCGCGATGAGTCTGGCGCTGCTCAGCTGGTGAATCCGGCCGTTCGCGAACTCAACCCCGAGGATGAGGCATCCGCGTCGAAGCTCGCGATCACCGAGTCGATCTCCGCGCTCGCGCACGGGTCGTTCATCACGGTGACGGGCACGCTCAAGCATGACGAGCGCGTCAAGCTCGGTGGGCTCGAGATCAAGCTCGAGACCCTGACGGTTGTCTCTGAGGCACTGCCCGAGACGCCAATTGCGGCCGACTCGAGCCTCGACAAGAGGATGGACTGGCGCTTCCTCGACCTGCGCAACCCGAAGCAGAACCTCATCTTCCGGATCCAGACGACGTTCGAGCACGCGCTCCGTACGTACTGGATCGAGAATGACTTCATCGAGATCCACACACCGAAGCTCATGGCATCCGCGAGCGAGTCGCGCGCTGAGCTGTTCGAGGTCGACTACTTCGACACGAAGGCTTACCTCGCCCAGAGCCCGCAGTTCTTCAAGCAGATGGCGCAGCCGGCCGGTTTCGGCAAGGTCTTCGAAGTTGGACCTGCCTTCCGTGCTGACCCGTCGTTCACGTCGCGTCACGCCACCGAGTTCACGTCGATCGACTCCGAGGTGAGCTGGATCGACTCGCACGAAGACGTGATGAAGCTGCACGAAGACCTCATCGTTGCTGGATTCAGCGCGGTCAAGGAGAAGCACGGCGAGGAGATCAAGGCGCTGTTCGATCTCGAGGTCACGGTTCCTTCCACCCCGTTCCCGCGCATCCCGCTCGCAGAGGCCAAGCAGATTGTTGCCGAGCGTGGCTACGAGGTACCGCGTGCCGATGACGACATGGACCCGGAGGGTGAGCGCCAGATCGCGGCGTATGTCGCGGAGAAGTTCGGCCACGAATTCGTGTTCCTGACCGACTATGCGTCAAGCATCCGCCCGTTCTATCACATGCGTCACGAAGGCGATGCGTCGATCACCAAGAGCTACGACCTCATCTTCAATGGTGTCGAGATCTCGACGGGTGCCCAGCGCGAACACCGTGTTGACGTGCTCATCGAGCAGGCCAAGGAGAAGGGACTCGACCCAGAAGAGCTCGAGTTCTACCTCGACTTCTTCCGTTACGGCGTTCCGCCGCACGGCGGGTTCGGCATGGGCCTCGCCCGCGTGCTGATGCTCATGCTGCACGAGACGTCGATCCGCGAAGTTACGTACCTGTTCCGCGGGCCGACACGCCTGCTGCCGTAGACCGTAAGACCTCGGGCCCTCCGGGAGATCCCTGCCTTACGGCGGGTGGTTTTCTCGGGGGGCCCTGTTTTTTCGCTGATCTCGGGCGCTATGATCCCCGCACGCGGCCATCCTCTGAGATGGATCGCAGGAGGGATCCGTCATGGAATTCATTCGAAGCATTTGGGACCTGTTGTGGGTCTTCTTCTGGGCTTTCGCCTTTATCGCCTACCTGTTCGCGCTGTTCGCGATCATCGCGGACATCTTCCAGGACCGGAACCTCAACGGCTGGCTCAAGGCAGTGTGGCTCGTCTTCCTGGTCTTCCTGCCGTTCCTGACCGCTCTCGTCTACCTGATCGCTCGCGGTAAGGGTATGGCGGAACGATCCGCGGAGCGCGCCAACTCTGCCAAAGCGGCAACGGATGCCTACATCCGCGAGACAGCAGGGAAAGCAACGCCGAGCGACGAGATAGCGACCGCAAAGGCGCTCCTCGATTCGGGCGCGATCTCGCAGGCCGAATACGAAACGCTCAAGGCGAAGGCGCTCGCTCGGACGTAGGAACGCGGTCCTCGAGGTCGCGCTCTCGCTTAGACCTCGAAGTCGACGGCGATTCGGTCTGACCGAACCTCGCCGATGAACTTGCCAACCCTTTGGTGTTCGGGGTGCGCGGAATAGCGTTCGAGAGCAGCGGCATCCGCGAAATCAGCGATCAGGACGACGTCCCAGTTGACCTCGGGGTAGAGCACGTTCGCGCCCACCTGCAGAGACAGGATCTCGGGGATGAGCGCTGGCAGTTCGTCCATTTGGGACGCGATGCGGGCTGCGTGTTCGGCCTTGGTGGCGTCATCCGTTGCGGCGAGCTTCCAGCAGACAATGTGGCGGATCATGTGAGCTCCAGAAGTGCTGTCGTGAGGCGATTCGGATCGATGCGCCAGTAGTTGTGGATCCGTCCATTGATGAGAAGGACGGGGATTTCTTCCGCGTAGCGTTCGTGCAGTTCGGCGTCGTCGAGGATCGACAGTTCGTCGAGCGTGAGCTCGGGTGCATCCTCGCGAGCGGCGAACTCGGTCATCACACGGGTGACGACGGCGCGGGCGTCATCGCAGAGATGACAGCCCGGTTTCGAGATGAGGGTGAGGGATGCCGTTGCCACGGTTCCAGCCTAATCGGCTAGGCGAAGTGGTTGACGAGAGAGTCGGTCACGTTGTGCCAGTGGCCGAGCATCATCCTGCGCTCGTCGCGGTCGGCAAGTTCTTCATGGTGGAATTCGACGATGGAACCTGGACCGGACTTGGACACCGTGACCTGAAGCGTGGTGTCGTGCGGCCAGTCCTGGGGCTGCCAGGTGAGGCGGATCTGCTTGCCGGGCGTGAACGCGCGGATCGTGCCCCGGACGCCATCCTTGGTCTGGTAGCGGACACCCTTCTTGGCCGGAAGGCTGTCGATCTCGCCGAGCCACAGGGGAAGTCCTTCGCCCACGAGGTAGCTCCAGAGGTTCTGCGGAGCGGTGTCCACCGTCTTGCGTACGCCCACATCCCAGCCCGCATCGTTCTTCTGGCCGGGGGTGTTGCGTGATTCACTCATGAGTTCAAGAGTACGCGTCTCACGGAGGTTGGGTTTCTACGCTGGTCAGGACCACTCGCGCCACTTCGGGAGGAAAAACGTGGGAGCCGTGGGCAATAGGTACCTGCCCTCCCGGATTCTCCTCCCGAAACAACACCGCTCTCCTCCCGAGCGCTCACGACGGGTAATCCGATACCCTCGAACCCAACCGCAACTCCCGAGGAACCGATGCGATCCCGCTACGAGCAACTGATCATGGTCATGACCGTGTCGTTCCTCGTGCTCGCTGTTGCGCAGACCGAGCCCTCCGCGATGCTCGCCGCCGGTGTCGCCGTTCTCGCGGCATCCGCTCTTCTCAGCGCTCGCTACCTCGCGGTCATCATCATTGCGCTCACGCTCATGATCGGGTCACGGTCACGTGAACACCGCGAGTCGCTCACCCGCATCCCTGCGCCCAGCCACCCCAACACGGCCGGACGCCCACAGCCCCGAGCACCAGGCCTGTCAGAGGCGGTCGCGTAACCCTTCGGTCATGACGGAGGGTTCGCGGCCATCAGTCGCAAACCCTTCCCTCTGACCAAAGGACTCCCCTGTGGACATCTATTCGTTCGCGCCCATCGCGATCGTGCT
Organism: Mycetocola sp.; assembly: GCA_045629445.1. Lineage (GTDB taxonomy): Bacteria > Actinomycetota > Actinomycetes > Actinomycetales > Microbacteriaceae > Mycetocola_A. Next base: position 7,884 of record JAZQRG010000150.1, read on the forward strand.
CGACTTCGCCTATTCACTCGTCACCGCCCTCGCCACCCTGCTCGTCCCAATCGCCGGCCCGCTGAGCACAGCGGCAGCAATCGTCGCCATCACGATGATCGTGCGCACGGCGCTGATCCCGGTTGGTCGCTCCCAGGTGCGCGCGGAATTCACCCGCCGCCGCCTGGCACCCAAACTCCAGGAGCTCCAGAAGCGCTATAAGAAAAAACCAGAACTGCTCCAGCAAAAGACAATGGAGCTCTACGCCGCCGAGAAGGCATCGCCACTGGCCGGATGCTTCCCCACACTTCTGCAGGCACCCGTTATCTCAACGGTCTACGGTCTCTTCATCCTGCAGAGCATCAACGGACACTCCAACGACCTCCTCACCGAGGACGTGTTCGGCGTTCAGCTCGGAAGTCCGCTTCTCGGATTCCTCGGCTCGGGTGCCGTCTGGCCCGGTGTGCTCGTCTACGTCGCGCTTCTGAGCGTCATCGCTGTCGTCGCATGGCTGAGCCGCCGCGCCGCCGTCCGCAATGCGCCGCCTCAGACCGGCGAACTTCCGCCCGGCATGCAGAACCTGACCGGAATCCTCAGCTGGATGCCGTTTATCACCGTGATCTTTGCGGCAATCGTTCCGCTCGCGGCAACGCTGTATCTCGCCGTGACGACGAGCTGGACCCTCGTTGAGCGAGCGGTTCTTCGTCGGCGTTACGAGAAGTTGATGGTGGAGTGAGCGAGCGCCGGGCCCCCGGGCGCGCCAAAAAGCGCCAGTCCCGAAGGCCCGGCGCTTAACTGGTGCGTTTCGCTACTTCTTGTTGCGACGCTGGTGACGAGTCTTGCGAAGCAACTTGCGGTGCTTCTTCTTCGCCATACGCTTGCGGCGCTTCTTGATTACAGAACCCACTACTTACCTCACAAAGATTGGCGATGGCCGCGGATGCCACGGCCGGCAGAAAAAATGCCCTCAGGACACTCTACCCGATCCCGAAGGCGCAAGCTCCCACGCCGACTTACGCGCTGTCGGCGACGTGCGAACTGACCACGTTCGCCACGGCTGACTCCGGCACCCGAAAGGACCGACCGAACCGGATAGCCGGCAACTCACCCGCGTGGACCATGCGATAGACCGTCATTTTCGACACGCGCATCATGTCCGCTACTTCGGCAACCGTAAGAAAACGAACGTCTTCCAAACCACTTGCCATGGTGTCTCCTGGTGCGGATTCTCGGTCGGATAGAAGGGAACAGGCTGATCTCTCCGACTGTAGCGCCAGGACACAGGCGTGTCGAGAGTCCCTACTTACCGAGCTTCTTGCTCACGGCCTGGACCGCTGTTGTGACGCGATGGGTGGTGTCCGCAACCGCGTGACCGATGGCATCCGCCATCTGTTTCGCCTGCTCGGTCAATGCAACATCGAGCCCGATCGCACCGCTGATGTCGAAGTCAACGCTGAGGAATGGGATCAGCCAGTCTTCGATGGTTTCAAGCGGGGAGCTTTCCAGCCGGTAATAGCGGTGCTGACCTTCCTCGCGAACCGCGACGAGCCCCGCCTCGCGGAGAACCTTGAGATGCTTTGAGACGGTCGGCTGGCTGAGGCCGAGCGTCGTGACGATCTCGGACACACTCGTTCCTCCGTGGGAGCGGGTGGAATCGCTCTCGTATCGGTCAAGGAGGATCTGCAGAATGTCGCGCCGGGTGGCGTCTGCAATCACGTCAAAAATGTCAGCCATGGCCCAAGGTTAGTGACTCTCGGCACGGAGTACCATGACAACGGTCCCAACTAGCCCAAGATCGGGGGAACCGTGGCAGGAAGTGCCACCGAGTCGCGTCAGCACATCCTCGTCGCGACCGGCTTTGCCCGCATACGCGAACGGGCGGAAGACTTCACAGGACGCTCGCCCTCCCGCTTCGCGATTCTGATTTTCACAGCGCTGATTCTGCTGTTCACGCTGTTGTTCTCGCTGCCCATCGCGTCGGCAGACGGGAAAATGACGCCGCTCGCCGATGCATTCTTCACCGCCGTTTCCGTGATCTGTGTCACCGGCCTCGCCACCGTCGACATGGCATCCCACTGGTCACTCATCGGCCACGTCCTTGTCTATATCGGTGTTCAGATCGGCGCCGTCGGCGTGCTTACGCTCGCGTCGATCCTCGGCCTCGTCATCTCTCGTCGTCTCGGCCTCCGAGCCAAACTGATGGCCGCGAGCGACTCGAACCCCATGCGCGGACATCGCGGTCCGGTCGCCGAAGGCCAGGCGGTTCGGCTGGGTGAGATCGGTAACCTGCTCGTCACCGTTGCGCTCAGCCTGGTTGTGATCGAAGCGGCGATTGCGATTCTGCTGTTCCCCCGGATGCTGATTGACGGCATCCCGACGTGGGACGCTATCTGGAACAGCCTCTATTACTCAGCGATGGCATTCACCAACACGGGATTCACCCCCAACGCCGAAGGCATCGGCCGGTTCGCGAACGACTACTGGTTCCTCTCGATCCTGATGATCGGCGTCTTCCTCGGCGCCCTCGGTTTCCCGGTGATCTACGCGCTCAAGCGCCACCTGTGGCACGTGCGCTACTGGTCCCTCCACGTGAAGCTGACCCTCCTCACGACGGTCATCCTGCTCTTCGCCGGTGCCCTCGCGATCTCACTCCTGGAGTTCGACAACCCGGAGACGTTCGGCAAGCTCAATTTCAGCGACACCGTCTTCCAGTCCCTCTTCTTCTCGATGATGACGAGATCTGGTGGATTCTCGACGATTGAGATCGGCGAAATGAACGGCTCGAGCCTGCTCGTCGCCGACATGCTCATGTTCATCGGTGGTGGCTCGGCGTCGACGGGCGGTGGCATCAAGGTGACGACGCTCGCGGTCATCTTCCTCGCCGCTGCGGCTGAGGCAAAGGGCAGCCCCGACATGGAGGCGTTCGGACGACGCGTTCCGCCGGATGTCCTGAGGGTCGCGCTGAGCGTTGTGCTGTGGGGTGCGACGATCGTCGCGATCTCGACGATCGTGCTGCTGCAAATGACCAAGGCACCACTCGACCATGTGCTCTTTGACGTGATCTCCGCATTCGGTACGGTCGGGCTGTCGACCGGTCTCACCGGTGAACTCGACAACCCGGCTAAGTATGTTCTCGCTATGACGATGTTCCTCGGCCGTGTTGGTACAGTGACACTCGCCGCGGCAGTCGCGGCCACCACGAGCTCCAAGCTCTATCGCAGACCAGAAGAG
>JAZQRG010000151.1:0-2264 GCA_045629445.1 Mycetocola sp.
ACACCGGCATCCGCCCCCAGCTCCGCCAGTTGCACGAGTCGTGCCCGGTCGACCGCAACGTCGTCCGTGATCAGAACGATGATCGCAGGGATCTGGGACTTGGTGCCATCCGACATTGAGTCTTTGCCGACCTCAGCCCCACGTTCAAGCGCAGCGGCATTTTGGGTCATCGCTCCACGTCGAATCCGGCTGGCACGGTTGGCGCTCAGCCTCGACTGAATGAGCTCCTCAAGCGCGGACAGGAGGTGGCCCGCGCTCGACGCGCTGTCGGCGAGGTGGATCGCGTCGATCGGGCTGTGTGGCGACGATGTGTGCGGCAGCCACTTCAACCAGGCGAGCTCCTGCGACCAGTCGGGTGTAACGAGGGCGGCGACGACGACCTCTGCAGGAGAGTGCAGCGCGGTGATCTGCACGAGGACCGAGTTCACCGAACCGGCAGCGGAGTGAGGAGAACCGGCGATGCCGAGGGCACCGGAATCGTAGAGGTTGTCGATGAGGGGAACACCGTCGATCGTTCGATTCTCCTCGATCACCGCGTCCAGTCGCTCCTGGAAGTCGGGAAGCATGTCGCCCCGCGCGCCGGAACTGATCGTGTTCCGGCTTGTCATCGTGCCGACTCCGAGCCGGACGTTGAGGAACGACCAGTGTTCCGGGCGTCTCGTCCAGAGCACCGGGCCACGCCGCATCGCTTGTTCGTATGCTTCCTGGGTTGAGGGAGACTCCCCCAGCCGAAGTTCCCGTTCGGTCGGGCGTTCCTTCTCCATTTCGAGGTTCAGCGCCTCAAGCCGCGCTTCGAACTTCTTGATCTGCTTCTTGAGCTTGCGCTTCTCCCGCTGCTTCTGCATGACGAAGTTACCGATGATCATGATGGGCGACAAAGCCACAAAAATCAGGGACGTCAATCGTTGCGTGACGGCAAAGAGACCGAAACCCATGAGCGCGGGGGCGAGCATGGCGAGGAAGGGGAACGGCTGGTCGTCTGGCTCCGCAGGCACCTCAGGGCCCGCGAACTCCTGGCCGAGATAGCGTTTCTCCACTCGAGGCGACCGGTTGAAGAAGATCGGACCCGCCTTGGGCGCAACTCCCGAGTGAACGACGGATTCTGAGAGCGTGATTTTGAGTTGCGTATCGCCGAGCTGGATCGTGTCCGAGTCTGTCACCCGGAGCCGGGACACCAAGCCGCCATCGACCTCGACGCCGTTGGCTGAGCCGAGGTCAATCACGTCAACGCCGTCACCCACCTCGAGCCTGACGTGTTTCTTCGAGACCAGTTTGTCGTCGAGCACCAAGTCGCAGGATGCATCGCGGCCGACCGTGTAACTGCCAACGGACAGCGGGATGGTCCGGCCAACCTCAGGCCCGGAAAGGATCGTCAACTTCGCGATCGTTGGCGCGTGCCCGGTTTTTGCCTGCGAAAAGTATTTGCCAGCGTCAGAGATGTGGACAGTGGCGCCTGAGCCGATCCACGCCTCACCGACGGGGCCGTCCGGAGGCAGGGGCAACCACTCGGTGTGGCCAGGTAGCGCGGCCTGCAGCGTGTAGTTGCCATCGGGTGGCAGCGGCTGAGCGGGATCTGCCCTCGCGACCTTCGATGCGACTTCCGCGATCGTCGCTCCGGCATCCGTTGTGACGACGATGTCCTCACGCGAGCCATTTGGGCGCGCGAGAGTCAGTTTGAGACGCATCGGAGTTTCCCTTTCGCAGGTCGATCCCGACGAGTCATCGCCGGGACCGAAAGTACTGTCACACTATCGGGCGGTCCCGTTCCTCGCGATGTGGAGGAGTCCCCATCGAAGCCACGAGTGTTGCGAGGAGCGCGAGAGCGACAGCGAGATACAGGGTCGGGTGTCCGAACTGCGCCAGGGCGAGCGTTGGCCCCTTGAGTGGGTCACCGCTCCCGAGACCGTGAAGAACCACGGCGGCAAGCAGGAATGCTCCGCCAGCCCCTGCAGCCGGCAGCACAAGCCGGGCCGCCGCAGAGACCGGATTTGGCAGGCGCACGAGCACCACGAGCCATCCGGCCACCGCCGCGACGATCATTGCGATGGCCAGCCAGCCATCGGCATCCGCGCCTGCAATCGGCTGACCGACGACCATCGAAAGAATCCAGGCACCAGCGCCGAGCGCGATCAGATAGGCCACGCTAACGACGAGAGTGCGTGCGGGCCTCAGCGACGTGGTATCCACTAGGCGACAACGGGACCCTGCTCGAGCACCCGCTCGTATTCGGCCTGTGCTTCTGCGTTGCGCTCGCGCACCTTGCG
>JAZQRG010000152.1:0-37777 GCA_045629445.1 Mycetocola sp.
TCAGCATCGCCGGGCTCAAAGCCGCAGATAAGGTCCGCCTTGCGGTGATGGACACCTACGACGGCAGGCTCTGGGATGTCGCCGGCCCGGAAGCGCAGACCGGGGGATCCGGCTCGTTCAGCCTCGTCGGCGAGAGCATGCCCGAGGCACCGCTCCTCGTCTCCGAGTCCTCCCGAACCGTCACGGTGTCCGTCGAGGCATACTCGGGAGTCTGGCTTCCCGTTGTCGGATACCCGACCCGCCTGACGCTTCCAACCGAACCGGAAGACAAGACCCAGGACCTTCGCTACAACGCCGCAACGGCGACGACGGTGCTGACCTCCGGCGTCGACAAGGGCTACCGCTACAGTTTCGAGGCCGATGTCCAGGACTCCTACTCCGATGAGGCGCTGGAGAATGTGCCAACCGCCGATGTGACGTTGCCGGCGGTCGAGCGTGTCCCTGACGTTGTCGCGGCCAAGGCGGCGGAGTACGTCGGCACGGCGACAGGTCCCATCGGCCAGCTGCGCGAGATCGAGCGCCAGCTCAAGGTCAACGGTTTCCTGAGCCACGGATTGGCATCCGATGCTGTCCCCTCCCGAGCCGGACACGGCGCCGACCGCATCGAAGAGCTCTTCACCCGCAACCAGATGATCGGCGACGAGGAACAGTTCGCCGCGGCGTTCGCGCTCATGGCTCGTTCGCTCGGCTACCCCGCCCGTGTCGTCATGGGTTTCGCACCCGAGAACGTCGAAGACGGTGCTGAGGTCACGATCACGGGTGAAGACATCACGGCGTGGGTGGAAGTTCCGTTCGAGGGCATCGGCTGGATCTCGTTCCAGCCGACACCGGACGAGAAGGAAATCCCGCAGGACCAGAACCCCAAGCCGAAGACGGAGCCGCAGCCGCAGGTGAGGCAGCCGCCACGCGCCGAGAAGCAAGCGGAAGACCTGCTCACCAACGTTGACATCAACGACAGCGAGGACGACAAGAAGGACGATGACGCGTTCGTCCTCCCCGGCTGGCTCGTCGCGATCCTGTGGGTCGTAGGCATTCCGCTCGTGCTCTACCTGGTACCTCTCCTCGTCATTGCTCTGCTCAAGTCGAGGCGGAGGAAGAAGCGACGCGAGGCCGCAACCGCAGACGCCCGTGCGGCCGGCGCGTGGGACGAAGCGCTCGACAGCTACGCCGAGCTCGGCTTCACTGTTCCCGCTGTCGGCACCCGGGGGATGCTCGCGCGGGACCTGAGCGCACAGGTTGCTGCTGCAACACCGGTTGAGACCGGTTCAGCGGATGCCGGCGAGCAGCACACAGAGGATGCAGGGACCGTTCTGACCCGCATCGCCAGCGGCGCGGACGAGGCGGTCTTCGCCGGCGTCGACGCTCCTGACAGCCACGTTGATGACCTGTGGCAGGCATCCGAAGATTCCTCACGGATCGCAGCGTCCGCTGTAGGCTGGTGGCGTCGTCAGCTGAGCAGATTCCGCATCAGTTCGCGGAAGACGAAGTCGACGCGACGGACGGCGCCGAACGGGAAGACGAGCAAACGTACGAGGGGCACGAGCCAGAAATGACGACCGGATCAGAGTTCCCCGCAGAGTGGAACGGCAATCCGATTCCACCGAGGCCGCCCCTTCCCATTCCCGGTGAGGCGGTTGACGTGCCCGAGCCCGAACCGGCCAAGTTCAAGATCGGGATGCCGCCCGGCATGGACTTCGACCTTGACACGGTGCCGTCGTCAGACCTGCCAGCACCGGTCACACCCGTAGCCAAGCCGGCCTTCGGTCCGGCGCCGACCCCGTTGACGGGCGCGCCGCAACAAGCCAGCCCTGGTGCCGGGGTTTCCAACCCGCGACTTGTGCTTCCCGATGGCTCGGTGTTGCCGCTGACCGGTGGACTCATCGTTGGGCGAGACCCGAGGCGTCAGGACGGCTACCCGGCAAGCGTGCTCGCATCGCTGCACGACGTTGAACGCAGCGTGTCGAAGACCCACGCGGTGCTTGGCGTCACCGAGGGCAGAGTCTGGGTTATCGACCTCAATTCGACCAACGGGACATTCATGGTCGCACCCGATGGTGCACTCACCCCGTGCCTGCCCGACGTTGCGACTCCCGTGGAAGCCGGGGCCGACCTCCGGTTCGGTGAATACCGGGTCCGTGTCGCCGTCGACTGAGCCAGACAATGTCTGAACCTCGGTCTCCCGATGACGACGGTCCCCGGCCGATGGCGTACTCGTATGTGCTCGCCGTCTTCGCCACCTTCACCTACTTCGCCCTGGTTGTCTGCGCGTTCGGATTCATCAGCCTGCTGACCGATACCGAGGTCGTTGCCCAGCAGGACGCCGGTCCGCTTGTCGGCCCTTCCGCAACCGCAGCGGCGGTGCTCGTCGTTCTGGGGTCACTCATCTTCGCTGCGCGGCGATACGAGGCATCCGTGCGCCGCGCGACCGAGCAGTCGATCGGTGATCCGGTGCGCGTTCCGCTCGGTCGGGCGATCTCGACGGGCATCTTTGCGTGGCTCGCGTATGTCGTTGTTGGGTCGGTGTTGTATGCAGCGGCGGCTGATCAGCTGTTCGCCGGTGTGCTGTTTGCGGCGGATGCTCTCCTGCGGCTTTACGGGGTGGCGGTCGGGGTCCTCGCCGCTGCCGTCTACCTCGCATTCGCACTCATCCTTGCAGCCGGTGGAGCCCACCCGGCGCGCCCGCTGTGGCCGTGGGAGAAGTAGGGCGGTACTCTCAAGTCATGGATCGGGCGCTCGATACGAGGGTGAGCCTGGCGGTCGACGCGTGGCTCGCCTGGTTGCCACGCTGGCGTCCGTCGACGCACCGTGGTCGCACCCGGCTCTGTCGCCGCTGTTTCGGCTCGCCGGTGATCGCTGCCGTCGGCCTCGACCATGATGTTCCCCACGCCGTCCAGCACGGGCTCTCGACCCGGATCAAGGCCATCGTCGATGATGTCGTCGACGACTACACGGCCAAGAACCTCCCCCTGCTGCAGCGCGAGTTGAAAGCGGCAGAGGAAGCGAAGGCACGGAAGTACCGACCCGACCGCGGGCTCGAACCGGAGTATGACGGGTTGCCCGTCGATCCGGACCCGATACCGGGGGAGCCGTACCTCTTCACCCTCGCCGGGCTCGCCGGTCAGGACGACCCGGAGTCCGAGGAGCTGCCCGCTCCGCTTTCCGAGGAAGAGAAGGCGGCCCTTCGGACGGAGATTCGCCTCGCCGACGAGTGCGCCATCCACGCGGGCAAGCTGGTCTGTCTCGCAATCGAGCCTCATCGGGACCGGATCCTCGCCGCCGTTGCGCTCTACGTCGAACCGCAGATCGAGGCATTGCTCGCCGACCTCACCCTCGAGCTGGACTCTCCTCCCTCCTGGTGACCCCGCTCGCGTGCGAGGCGTTCGCTTCATAGGTCACGGAATGTGATCATTTGTGGCGAGTAAAGCGAATTCCGTGACATATGAACGGATGCCGCGGCGCGGGGACGAGCGTCGGGTGCCTGAACGCACGTCGGTGGCGCGGGATAGGACATGGGGAGTTCTGTCCTACGTGCTTTCGCCCACCCGCCGATAGGCTGGCGCAGCAGTCGCACGCCATCAATCGGGGAGCTATGACAAACGACAACGCCGGACACCAGCCGACACCGGGCCTGCCGCCCGAGCCGAACCCCTGGGGTCAGCCCCAGCAGCAGCCACAACCGGCCCAGCCACAACAGGAGCAGCAGCAGGCCCCGCAGTCGCAGCAGCCTCAGCAGCAGGCCCAGCAGCAGTCGCACCAGCCTCAGCAGCCGGAACAGCAGCAGGCCCCGCAGCCGTATTACCCGCCCGCGCCGCAGTCGTCATACCCGCCTGTGCAGCAGTCAGCCCCGGAGTATCGGCAGCCTGGTATGCAGCAGGGCCACCAGCAACAGCAGCCATACCCGGTCCCGCACGCTCCGGCGTTGCCCTTCCAGCCGCCTGCCGTTCCGCCGACGCAGGCCGCGCCGACGCGGGCAGTTCCACCGGCTGAGCCGGCTCCCTCCACCGAGGCCTATCCTCAACAACCGGCCCAGGGCGGGTACCCGCAGCAACCCACCACGGGGGCGTATCCTCAGCAGGCCGTTCCTGCCGGTGGTCTCCCGACACAGGGCGGCGGCTACCCGCCGCAACCTCCCGTCGGCGCATACCCCGCTGGTTCGACGTCCCCGTCAACTTCCCCGAAAAAGAAGAAGAAGCTCATGCCCTGGATCGCCGGTGGGTCGGCGGTCGTCCTGCTCGCCGTCGCCGGAATCGTCGGATTCAGCATGGGATCGGCCGCCCACGCGCCGGAACTCGAAGTCAAGGCCTACCTCGACGCCCTCAAGAAGGGTGACGTTGCAGGTGCGTTCGAGGTGTCAGGAACAAAGGTCGAAAAGACCGATCTCCTGCTCACAAAGAAGGCCTATGCCGAAGCCGACGATCGCATCATCCGGTACACCCTCGGCGAGGTGACAACGGATGATGACACCGCCACTGTCACAGCGAGCATCACGCAGGGCGGCGAGAAGTACGACCAGGAGTTCACGCTCGTGAAGGACGGGAAGGAAGCGGTCTTCTTCGACAACTGGCAGCTCGAGGCGCCGAAGCTGTCGAGCATCGCCGTCGGTGCGAACGCTCCGGACGAGGCCGTTGTCGAGGTCGCCGGCGTCGACGTGTCCGAGCTGGAGAAAGACGGAGGGGTGTACACCCTGCGCGCGCTCCCGGGCACCTATTCCGTCGCCCTCGGTGGAGACGTGGCCTGGTACAGCGCTGAGGAGCTGACGGCATCCGTCGTTGGCTTCGGGGTTGAGGCCGACGCGGCTGAGGCGCAGATTCTCGAGATCACCATGACCGAAGAAGGTACGACAGCAGCAACGGATGCCGTCAACACCTGGCTGGATGCGTGCATCGCATCGACCGAGCTCGCGCCGACGGGATGCCCGTTCTATGCGACCAACACCCAGGGCTATGAGATCTCCAATCTGCGCTGGACGGTGACAAAACCGACGTTCTCGATCGGGGAGTTCGCAGACGGGACGTGGGCCGTCACCACCGACAGCGACGGCAGCGCCCAGGCGGCGGCTGACGCTCGCGACCCGTCCAGTGGTGCAACCGGCCCCATCTCGACCGAGCCGTTCCCGTTCGACGTCGACGGCATCATTGAGGCGTTCGGCGACGACGGAGCAACCTTCGTCTTCACCTCATAAGGCGCATTCACAGCCTTTGCGCTGAGGGAAGAAAGAGCCGCAGTTCCGCGGGAACTGCGGCTCTTTCTGTGCCCGAAACCATAGTCAGCGGGCACCGGGTGCGACAGGGTGCTCCTGGCGCTCGTCAGCCGTCCCATTCGCTTGACCCATGGCATCCCCCCGGGTAGTATTTATGGGTGTGCGCTTTGTCGCGCTCTTAACTCGAGCCCGAAACGGTCCGCTTGAGGTCAGGCAACTCTCACACACTGGGTCGGATTGCGCTAAGCGCCGACTCCCACGGCATACCCACCACACCAAAAGTTGCGCTCCTCTGTGCAGCCGGTGGGTCCATTGAACTCGCCTCGCGCGAATGCTAGCAACATTGCCGCTGTCACCGTGCAGCACAAACAAGGAGAAGTAGTGCCAACTATTCAGCAGTTGGTCCGTAAGGGTCGCACGCCGAAGGTCACCAAGACCAAGGCTCCCGCTCTTAAGGCCAACCCCCAGCAGCGTGGCGTATGCACCCGTGTGTACACCACTACCCCGAAGAAGCCGAACTCGGCGATGCGTAAGGTCGCTCGTGTGAAGCTCTCCAACGGCACCGAGGTCACCGCCTACATCCCAGGTGAAGGCCACAACCTCCAGGAGCACTCCATGGTCCTGGTCCGTGGTGGACGAGTAAAGGACCTCCCGGGTGTCCGTTACAAGATCATCCGTGGCGCACTTGACACGCAGGCCGTGAAGAACCGCAAGCAGGCTCGCAGCCGCTACGGCGCAAAGATGGAGAAGAAGTAATGCCTCGTAAGGGACCAGCACCAAAGCGCCCCGTCGTCGCAGACCCCGTCTACGGCGCACCCATCGTCAGCCAGCTCGTCAACAAGATTCTTGTTGACGGCAAGAAGGGCCTCGCAGAGCGCATCGTTTACACCGCGCTCGAAGGCGTTTCGGCGAAGAACGGCCAGGACGCCGTCGTCACACTGAAGAAGGCTCTCGACAACGTTCGCCCGACCCTCGAAGTTCGTTCACGCCGCGTTGGTGGATCGACCTACCAGGTGCCGATCGAAGTCAAGCCGCACCGCGCAAACACCCTCGCACTCCGCTGGCTCACCAGCTACGCAAAGGGTCGTCGCGAAAAGACAATGACCGAGCGTCTCATGAACGAGATCCTCGACGCATCAAACGGCCTCGGTGCCGCGGTCAAGCGCCGCGAAGACACGCACAAGATGGCCGAGTCGAACAAGGCATTCGCGCACTACCGCTGGTAGTCACGGTGGCAGGATGCCTCGGCACATGTGTCGGGGCATCCGCCTGCCTGTTCACCCTCATCTCACCAAACTTCCTGGAGGAACCCAGTGGCACTTGACGTGCTCACCGACCTGAACAAGGTCCGCAACATTGGCATCATGGCCCACATTGATGCCGGTAAAACCACCACAACTGAGCGCATCCTGTTCTACACGGGCGTCAACCACAAGATCGGTGAGACGCACGACGGTGCATCCACGATGGACTGGATGGAGCAGGAGCAGGAGCGTGGCATCACGATCACCTCCGCAGCAACCACATGTTTCTGGGGCGACAACCAGATCAACATCATCGACACCCCCGGTCACGTTGACTTCACGGTCGAGGTGGAGCGTTCGCTCCGCGTCCTCGACGGTGCTGTTGCAGTGTTCGACGGCAAGGAGGGCGTTGAGCCCCAGTCCGAGACCGTCTGGCGCCAGGCCGACAAGTACGACGTTCCGCGTATCTGCTTCGTCAACAAGATGGACAAGCTCGGCGCTGACTTCTACTTCACCGTCGACACCATCATCAAGCGCCTCGGCGCTAAGCCCCTCGTCATCCAGCTCCCGATCGGCGCTGAGAGCGAGTTCGAGGGCGTCGTTGACCTCGTTGAAATGCGCGCGCTCACCTGGCGCGGCGACAGCAAGGGTGACGTCGAGATGGGCGCCAAGTACGCCATCGAAGAGATCCCCGCTGACCTCGTTGAGAAGGCTGCTGAATACCGCAAGCTCCTCCTCGAGACCGTCGCCGAGACCGATGACGCGCTGCTCGAGAAGTACTTCGGTGGCGAAGAGCTGACCGTTGCCGAGATCAAGGGCGCGATCCGCAAGCTCACCGTCAACAGCGAGATCTACCCGGTCCTCTGTGGCTCAGCGTTCAAGAACCGCGGCGTTCAGCCGATGCTCGACGCTGTCATCGACTACCTGCCGAACCCGCTCGACGTTCCGGCAACCGAGGCACGCGACCCGCGCGACGAAGAGAAGATCATCCTTCGCCACCCGGACGCTGCTGAGCCGTTCGCTGCTCTCGCCTTCAAGGTCGCTGTCCACCCGTTCTTCGGTCGCCTCACGTACATTCGCGTGTACTCGGGTCGCCTGGATTCCGGTGCTCAGGTCATCAACTCGACCAAGGGCAAGAAGGAGCGCATCGGCAAGATCTTCCAGATGCACGCCAACAAGGAAAACCCCGTGGACTTCGTGACCGCAGGTCACATCTACGCTGTTATCGGCCTCAAGGACACCACAACCGGTGACACCCTGTGCGACCCGAACAACCAGGTTGTCCTCGAGTCGATGACGTTCCCTGAGCCGGTCATCTCGGTTGCTATCGAGCCGAAGACCAAGCAGGACCAGGAGAAGCTGGGAACGGCTATCCAGAAGCTTGCTGAGGAAGACCCCACGTTCCGCGTTGAGCAGAACCAGGAGACCGGCCAGACCGTTATCCACGGAATGGGCGAGCTTCACCTCGACATCCTCGTTGACCGCATCAAGCGTGAATTCAAGGTTGAGCCAAACGTGGGCAAGCCCCAGGTTGCGTACCGCGAGACGATCCGTCGCGCGGTTCCGAAGCACGACTACACCCACAAGAAGCAGACCGGTGGCTCCGGCCAGTTCGCAAAGATCCAGTTCGGCCTCGAGCCGCTCGAGATCACCGCAGAGCAGACCTACGAGTTCGACAACAAGGTCACAGGTGGACGTATCCCTCGCGAATACATCCCATCCATCGACGCTGGTTTCCAGGATGCGCTTCAGGTCGGTATCCTTGCCGGGTACCCGCTCGTCGGCGTCAAGGCAATCCTGCTCGATGGCGCTGCACACGATGTTGACTCGTCAGAAATGGCGTTCAAGATCGCGGGTTCCATGGGCTTCAAGGAAGCCGCACGCAAGGCCGACCCGGTTCTTCTTGAGCCGCTCATGGCCGTTGAGGTGCGCACTCCCGAGGAGTACATGGGCGACGTCATCGGTGACATCAACTCACGCCGCGGCCAGATCCAGGCAATGGAAGACGCAGCAGGCGTGAAGGTCATCACCGCCAAAGTCCCGCTCTCCGAGATGTTCGGATACATCGGCGACCTGAGGAGCAAAACCTCCGGCCGCGCCGTGTACTCGATGGCATTCGAGAGCTACGCGGAGGTCCCGAAGGCTGTCGCCGAGGAGATCATCCAGAAGAGCAAGGGCGAGTAATCGCCCTGCGGCCGGGGAGAACACGAGCCTTCGTGTTATCCCCAGCCGCGACCTAGTAACATAAAAATCACAAATCCCCGTAGTAAACCGGTTGCAATCCAGTGCCCGGCGTCGCTACATCAGTCCTGAGGAGGACCATAGTGGCTAAGGCCAAGTTCGAGCGGACCAAGCCGCACGTAAACATCGGTACGATCGGTCACGTTGACCACGGCAAGACCACGCTTACCGCTGCCATCTCCAAGGTGCTTGCCGACAAGTACCCTTCGGCAACGAACGTTCAGCGCGACTTCGCGTCGATCGACTCGGCTCCCGAAGAGCGCCAGCGCGGTATCACGATCAACATTTCGCACGTCGAGTACGAGACGCCTAACCGTCACTACGCTCACGTTGATGCACCCGGCCACGCCGACTACATCAAGAACATGATCACCGGTGCTGCCCAGATGGACGGCGCAATCCTCGTGGTTGCCGCAACCGACGGCCCGATGGCCCAGACTCGCGAGCACGTTCTGCTCGCGAAGCAGGTTGGCGTTCCGTACCTCATGGTCGCGCTGAACAAGTCCGACATGGTTGACGACGAAGAGATCCTTGAGCTCGTTGAGCTCGAGGTTCGCGAGCTTCTCTCGAGCCAGGGCTTCCCCGGCGACGACGCTCCCGTTATCCGCGTCTCGGGCCTCAAGGCTCTTGAGGGTGACGAGAAGTGGGTCAACTCGGTTCTCGAGCTCATGGAAGCCGCTGACTCTCACATCCCCGACCCGGTGCGCGACAAGGACAAGCCGTTCCTTATGCCGATCGAGGACGTCTTCACGATCACCGGTCGTGGAACCGTTGTCACGGGCCGCGCCGAGCGTGGAACCCTCGCCCTGAACTCCGAGGTTGAAATCGTCGGCATCCGCCCGACGCAGAAGACCATCGTCACGGGTATCGAAATGTTCCACAAGCAGCTCGACGAGGCATGGGCCGGCGAGAACTGTGGTCTTCTTCTTCGTGGCACCAAGCGCGAAGACGTTGAGCGTGGACAGGTTGTTGTGAAGCCGGGTTCAGTTACCCCTCACACCAACTTCGAGGGCACCGCCTACATCCTGTCAAAGGAAGAGGGTGGACGTCACAACCCGTTCTACGCGAACTACCGCCCGCAGTTCTACTTCCGCACCACGGACGTCACCGGCGTCATCACGCTGCCAGAGGGCACCGAGATGGTTATGCCTGGCGACACCACCGAAATGACCGTTGAGCTGATCCAGCCCATCGCCATGGAAGAGGGCCTCGGCTACGCAATCCGTGAGGGTGGCCGCACCGTCGGTGCCGGTACCGTCACCAAGATCATCAAGTAATTTTCTTTTACTGACGATTCCTGAAAGGGGTCGGGCCTTCGGGCCCGGCCCCTTTTTTGGCGCCATCCGTGGTCACCTGAACTGGGGGCACGCGGCCGGCGCGCGAAGATATGACGATTCGTCATGTTTCGCTAGTGTGGACTCAACCGTGACACATCCCCTCGGTCACGACCACCGACGGCCCCACCCCCTCAGGGGCCGTCGGCTGGGCTTTCTCCCGGATCCCGAGCAGAATGGTTTCATCCCAACCGGGCTCGAACATCATCAGCGGGGAGTATTCACGTGGCACTCGACGACTATGCGAAGAAGGCCAAGGCGTTCCTCGACAATGAGAAGGTTCGGAACGCGCTCACGAGCGAGAAGGCCGAGGGGCCGAGCGACAAGCTTGTGAATACGGCCGCGGATGCTGCCAGGAAAGTTACCGGCGGAAAGCACGACGAGAAAATCGAGAAGGCGCGCGATGCCGCCGACAGGGCTGTCGGTAACGAATAGTTCGTACACCCCTCGCAGTGGGGTCGTGAGTTTCGGGCTCCCGGTCCGCGCGTGATGCCGCGACAATAGCCTCGTCGCCCGGAATTCCGCCACGCCCAACGCGACACGCCCGGGTTGCAAAAAGGTTCCGAATCTGTCAGACTCATCTAGTTCAACATTTCCGTGCCTTCGCGCCGGAATCACTGCCAGGTAGTGCATAGGTCACCCTCGAGATCGAGAGTGGATTTAGGCCGCGGGCAGCAGGACATCGACTTGGTCGACACACCCCCAACACTGGCACAAGCCACAAACGCAGAGCATTGCTGTGCGCTGAGGCCACAGTGACGGGGACTCGACAAAGACTTGACAGAAAAATAGTGGTGCGACAGCAAGTGGTACCCAGCGTTTCCTAAACGCTAAGAAGCGCGTCCAATGCGAAGCAATTCGTAAGACGCAAGACAGAGAGTGAGTCAAACATGGCGGGACAGAAGATCCGCATTCGACTTAAGTCATACGACCACGAGGTCATTGACACCTCGGCGCGCAAGATCGTCGACACAGTAACCCGCGCGGGTGCAACGGTAGTCGGCCCAGTGCCGCTTCCGACCGAGAAGAACGTGGTGTGTGTCATCCGTTCACCTCACAAGTACAAGGACAGCCGGGAGCACTTCGAAATGCGCACCCACAAGCGTCTGATCGACATCATTGACCCGACGCCGAAGGCCGTCGACTCGCTCATGCGACTCGACCTGCCCGCCGACGTCAACATCGAGATCAAGCTCTAAGGGAACGCATGTCTACGCAGAACAAGACCAGCAAGGGTCTGCTCGGCAAGAAGCTTGGCATGACTCAGGTCTGGGACGAGAACAACAAGCTCGTGCCAGTGACCGTAATCGAGATCACCCCGAACGTTGTGACGCAGATTCGCACGCCAGAGGTTGACGGCTACAACGCGGTTCAGATCGCCAACGGCCAGATCGACCCCCGCAAGGTGAACAAGCCTGACGCAGGACACTTTGACAAGGCTGGCGTTACGCCTCGCCGCAACGTCACCGAGGTTCGCACCGCTGACGCTTCGGACTACGCACTCGGCCAGGAACTCACCGTTGAAGGCACCTTCGAGGCCGGCCAGAAGGTCGACGTCGTCGGAACCAGCAAGGGTAAGGGTTTCGCCGGTGTCATGAAGCGCCACAACTTCAAGGGTGTTTCCGCATCTCACGGTGCACACCGCAACCACCGCAAGCCCGGTTCAATCGGTGCTTCGTCGACCCCGAGCCGTGTCTTCAAGGGCATGCGCATGGCCGGTCGTATGGGTGGAGAGCGCGTTACCGTGCTGAACCTGCACGTCCACTCGGTTGACGCCGAAAAGGGCCTGCTGCTCGTCAAGGGTGCCGTTCCCGGTGCTCGTGGCCGCATCGTTTTCGTCCGCAACGCAGTGAAGGGAGCGTAGTCACATGACCGACGCAACTCGCATCGCTACGGTCGACGTTCTCGACACCAAGGGCAAGAAGGCCGGCACCGTCGACCTTCCCGCCGAGGTGTTCGACGTCCAGACCAACATCCCGCTCATCCACCAGGTCGTTGTGGCTCAGCTCGCAGCAGCACGACAGGGAACCCACAAGACCAAGCGTCGTGGTGAAGTTTCCGGTGCAGGCCGCAAGCCGTTCAAGCAGAAGGGAACCGGTCGCGCTCGTCAGGGCTCGATCCGCGCTCCCCAGATGCGTGGCGGTGGCATCGTCCACGGTCCAGTGCCCCGCGACTACTCGCAGCGCACCCCCAAGAAGATGATTGCTGCTGCACTCCGCGGCGCACTGTCCGACCGCGCACGCGGTGAGCGGATCCACGTTGTGGAGACGTTCGTTGTCGCCGAAGAGCGCGTCACGAAGGCAACCACCGAGTACCTCGCAAAGGTCGCGAACTCGCAGAACGTTCTCATCGTCCTCGAGCGTGACGACGTGCTGAGCTACAAGGCAGTTCGCAACATCCCAACCGTTCACGTCATCAACTTCGACCAGCTGAACGCGTACGACGTTCTCGTCTCGGACGACATCATCTTCACCAAGGCCGCGTTCGACGCTTTCGTCGCCGGTCCGGTCAAGGGCAAGTCGGTCAAGGCAGTTGCTTCGTCTGCTGACGTCACTGAGGAGGCCTAGTCATGTCCAACATCAACAAGGACCCGCGCGAAATCATCATCTCGCCGGTGGTCTCCGAGAAGAGCTACGGCTTGATCGATGAGGGTAAGTACACCTTCGTCGTCGACCCGCGTGCGAACAAGACCGAGATCAAGCTCGCTATCGAGAAGATCTTCAAGGTCGAGGTCGCATCCGTCAACACACTGAACCGCACCGGCAAGACTCGTCGTACCAAGTTCGGTATGGGCAAGCGCAAGGACACGAAGCGCGCGATCGTCACGCTCAAGTCCGGTTCCATCGACATCTTCACGGCTGTCGGCTAAGGGGCGTAAGGAAAAACTATGGCTATTCGCAAATACAAGCCCACGACACCTGGTCGTCGCGGATCGAGCGTTTCTGATTTCGCTGAAATCACCCGCTCGACCCCGGAGAAGTCGCTTCTGCGTCCGCTCTCCAAGACCGGTGGTCGCAACAACCAGGGCCGCATCACGACCCGTCACATCGGTGGTGGCCACAAGCGCCAGTACCGCGTTATCGACTTCCGTCGTAACGACAAGGACGGCGTCAACGCCCGTGTCGCTCACATCGAGTACGACCCCAACCGCACGGCGCGCATTGCGCTCCTGCACTTCGTTGACGGCACCAAGCGCTACATCCTCGCTCCCAACAAGCTCGCTCAGGGCGACGTTGTCGAGTCGGGTGCTGGCGCTGACATCAAGCCGGGCAACAACCTGCCGCTGAAGAACATCCCCACCGGTACCGTCATCCACGCAATCGAATTGCGTCCGGGTGGAGGCGCCAAGATGGCTCGCTCAGCAGGCGCATCGGTTCGTCTCGTCGCCAAGGATGGCATCTACGCGCAGCTTCGTCTGCCGTCAGGTGAAATCCGCAACGTCGACGCACGCTGCCGCGCAACCATCGGTGAAGTCGGCAACGCCGAGCAGTCGAACATCAACTGGGGTAAGGCCGGCCGTAGCCGCTGGAAGGGCATCCGCCCGACCGTGCGTGGTGTCGCCATGAACCCGGTAGACCACCCACACGGTGGTGGTGAGGGCAAGACCTCCGGTGGACGCCACCCGGTCAGCCCGTGGGGCCAGAAAGAAGGCCGCACCCGCCACCCGAACAAGGAAAGCGACAAGCTCATCGTTCGTCGCCGTACCGCCACCAAGAAGCGTAAGTAGGAGTTGTAGAAGATGCCACGCAGTCTTAAGAAGGGCCCCTTCGTTGATGACCACCTGCTCCGCAAGGTGGTTCGCGCGAACGAGGCCAACAGCAAAAACGTCATCAAGACCTGGTCGCGCCGTTCGATGATTGTCCCCAACATGCTTGGGCACACCATCGCGGTGCACGACGGTCGCAAGCACATCCCGGTGTTCATCACCGAGTCGATGGTCGGGCACAAGCTCGGCGAGTTTGCACCCACCCGCACCTTCCGTGGACACGTGAAGGATGACAAGAAGGGTCGTCGCCGCTAACGCGGTGACGAAAAGGAGGAGAGAAATGGTGGAGTCAGTCGCACGAGTGCGTCACATCCGCGTTACCCCCATGAAGGCCCGCCGCGTCGTCAACATGATCCGCGGAAAGCAGGCCACTGAGGCCTTGGCCATTCTGAAGTTCGCACCGCAGGGTGCATCAGAGCCCGTCTACAAGCTGGTTGCTTCTGCCATCGCGAACGCTCGCGTCAAGGCAGACAAAGACAACCAGTTCCTGGACGAGCAGGACCTGTACATCGCAAAGGCATTCGTTGACGAGGGCGCGACCCTCAAGCGCTTCCAGCCGCGTGCACAGGGCCGGGCATTCCAGATTCTGAAGCGCACCAGCCACATCACTGTTGTGCTCGCCACTCCTGAGGAGGGTACGAAGTAATGGGTCAGAAAGTAAATCCATACGGCTTCCGCCTCGGCATCACCACCGACCACGTGTCGCGTTGGTTCGCCGACAGCACCAAGCCTGGCCAGCGCTACAGCGACTACGTTGCTGAAGACGTCAAGATCCGTCGCCTGCTCGGCACCTCGCTTGACCGCGCCGGTGTTTCGCGCATTGAGATCGAGCGCACCCGTGACCGC
Source organism: Mycetocola sp. (assembly GCA_045629445.1). Classification (GTDB taxonomy): domain Bacteria; phylum Actinomycetota; class Actinomycetes; order Actinomycetales; family Microbacteriaceae; genus Mycetocola_A. The sequence continues at coordinate 14,632 of JAZQRG010000152.1, forward strand.
GTTCGTGTCGACATTCACACCGCCCGTCCGGGCATTGTGATCGGTCGCCGCGGCGCCGAGGCGGAGCGTATTCGCACCGACCTCGAAAAGCTCACCGGCAAGCAGATCCAGCTGAACATCCTCGAGGTCAAGAACCCCGAGGCTGACGCTCAGCTCGTTGCACAGGGCATCGCCGAGCAGCTTTCCGCACGTGTGGCCTTCCGCCGCGCAATGCGTAAGGGCCTGCAGGGCGCCCAGCGCACCTCGACCGTCAAGGGTGTTCGCATCCAGGTCTCAGGCCGCCTCGGTGGCGCTGAGATGAGCCGTTCGGAGTTCTACCGCGAAGGCCGTGTGCCGCTGCACACGCTCCGCGCGAACATCGACTACGGCTTCTACGAGGCCAAGACCACCTTCGGCCGCATCGGTGTGAAGGTCTGGATCTACAAGGGCGACATCACCAACAAGGAACTCGCTCGCGAGCAGGCAAACGCTAAGTCGAGCCGCCCAGAGCGCAGTGACCGTCCGCGTCGCGCACCACGCGCAGACGCTCCGGTTGCAGAAGGGGCTACGGCTTAATCATGCTTATTCCACGTCGTGTCAAGCACCGCAAGCAGCACCGTCCACACCGCACTGGCCAGGCCACCGGTGGAACCGTTGTCAGCTTCGGCGAGTACGGCATTCAGGCCCTTACCCCCGCTTATGTGACCAACCGTCAGATCGAGTCCGCTCGTATCGCCATGACGCGTCACATCAAGCGTGGTGGAAAGGTCTGGATCAACATCTACCCCGACCGTCCGCTCACCAAGAAGCCTGCTGAAACCCGCATGGGTTCCGGTAAGGGTTCGCCCGAGTGGTGGGTCGCGAACGTCAAGCCCGGCCGTGTGCTTTTCGAGGTTGCTGGTGTCCCCGAGACACTCGCCCGCGAAGCACTGACCCGTGCAATCCACAAGCTGCCTCTCAAGGCACGCATCATCAAGCGCGAGGAGGGCGACGCATAATGGCGATCGGTTCCAAGGAGCTCACCCCCGTTGAGCTCGACACATTTGAAGACGAACGTCTTGTCGACGAGCTGCGCAAGGCCAAGGAAGAGCTGTTCAACCTGCGCTTCCAGTCGGCCACCGGCCAGCTCGAGACCCACGGCCGCCTGCGTGCCGTGAAGCGCGACATCGCTCGCATCTACACGGTTATCCGTGAGCGCGAGCTCGGAATTCGGGCCACCCCGGTTCCGGTTGAAGTCGAGGCTCCGGTCAAGGCTGCGAAGAAGACCAAGAAGAAGGATGCCGTTGACGCGGCACCCGAAACCGAGACTGAGGAGGCCAAGTAATGGCTAAGTCTGACGCTAAGGGCGCAGCACCCTCGACTGAGGCTGAGGCCGTTGTTCGTGGCTACCGCAAGACGGCTCGTGGATACGTCATCAGCGACCGCATGGACAAGACCATCGTCGTTGAGGTCGAAGACCGCGTAAAGCACCCGCTTTACGGCAAGGTCATCCGCCGCACTTCCAAGAGGAAAGTGCACGATGAGCAGAACGGCGCCGGCATCGGCGACCTCGTTCTGACCAGCGAGACCCGCCCGCTCAGCGCCACGAAGCGCTGGCGCCTGGTCGAGATCCTCGAGAAGGCCAAGTAAGCCCCCGGGCTTGCTTGTAAAGGAGTTAGAAAATGCTTCAGCAGGAATCCAGAGTCAAGGTTGCCGACAACACCGGCGCCAAGGAGCTTCTCACCATTCGCGTTCTCGGCGGATCAGGTCGGCGTTACGCCAGCCTCGGCGACACGATCGTTGCGACCGTCAAGGATGCAATCCCGGGCGGAAACGTCAAGAAGGGTGACGTCGTCAAGGCCGTCATCGTTCGCACCAAGAAGGAAGTTCGTCGTCCGGACGGCTCCTACATCAAGTTCGATGAGAACGCAGCAGTGATTTTGAAGAACGACGGCGACCCCCGCGGTACCCGTATCTTCGGACCGGTCGGTCGCGAGCTTCGCGACAAGAAGTTCATGAAGATCGTCTCGCTGGCACCGGAGGTTATTTAGTCATGGCGAAGATCAAAAAGGGCGACCTCGTCCAGGTCATCTCGGGCGCAACCCAGGCTCGCGGCGGTTCACGCGGCAAGCAGGGTCGTGTCCTCCAGGTCCTGGTCGAGAAGAACCGCGTCATCGTTGAGGGCGTCAACTACGTCACCAAGCACGTCCGCCAGGGTCAGACCCAGCGCGGAACGAAGACCGGTGGCGTCGAGACCCACGAGGCTCCGATCCACATCTCGAATGTGGCTCTCGTTGACCCCGAGACCAAGAAGCCGACGCGAGTTGGCCACCGTAATGAAGAAGTAACGAAGAACGGCGTCACCAAGACTGTCCGCGTCCGTTACGCCAAGAAGTCAGGTAAGGACCTTTAATGACTGACGCTGCAGTGGTGTCTGGCAAAATCCAGCCCCGTCTCAAGCAGAAGTACCAGGCAGAGATCCAGGAGCAGCTGCTCAAGGAACTCGGCCTGACCAACGTGCACCAGATCCCGACGCTCACCAAGATCGTCGTGAACATGGGTGTCGGCGAGGCAGCCCGCGATGGCAAGATCATCGATGGTGCTGTTGCCGACCTGACCAAGATCACCGGTCAGAAGCCACAGGTCACCAAGGCCCGCAAGTCGATCGCACAGTTCAAGCTGCGCGAAGGACAGCCCATCGGCGCCCACGTCACGCTTCGTGGCGACCGCATGTGGGAGTTCCTCGACCGCCTGCTCAGCCTCGCACTTCCCCGTATCCGCGACTTCCGCGGCCTGAGCCCGAAGCAGTTCGACGGCACAGGAAACTACACCTTCGGTCTGACCGAGCAGTCGATGTTCCACGAAATCGACCAGGACAAGATCGACCGCGTTCGCGGAATGGACATCACCGTCGTTACGACGGCGAAGTCAGATGAGCAGGGTCGCGCGCTTCTCAAGGCGCTCGGTTTCCCCTTCACGTCAACAGACAGCGCAAAGTAGCTGTAGAGTGGGTCGGTTGCTTGCAGCCGACCCGCACTGCGGACGCTCACAACTGAAGATTTCTCTCGCACGGTTGCGCCGGCCACTCAATTGACCTCAATTGGGTGCCCCGGCGCAATCGAGCGTCGAGATCAGGGGGGCGAAGCATCCGTTTCTCCCCTAACCACCACAGGTCGTCATTCGTGTAACGGGTGAACGAAACCTGGTGAACGAAGGAAATAACACATGACAATGACAGATCCGGTCGCAGATATGCTGACCAGACTGCGCAACGCGAACTCGGCGCACCACGACACCGTGTCCATGCCGCACTCGAAGCTCAAGAGCCACATCGCAGAGATCCTCACATCAGAGGGCTACATCTCCGGCTGGGAAGTTGCAGACGCGCGCGTCGGACAGACCCTCACGCTGAACCTCAAGTTCGGTCCGAACCGCGAACGCTCCATCGTGGGCATCAAGCGTGTTTCGAAGCCAGGCCTCCGCGTGTACGCAAAGTCGACGGAGATCCCCAAGGTTCTCGGCGGCCTCGGCGTCGCCATCCTGTCCACCTCCTCTGGTCTGCTTACAGACCGTCAGGCTGAGAAGAAGGGCGTAGGCGGAGAAATTCTCGCTTACGTGTGGTAGCCAGATATGTCGCGTATTGGAAGACTTCCCATTGAGATCCCTGCAGGGGTCACCGTTTCGGTTGACGGCTCAGCTGTCACCGTCTCAGGCCCGAAGGGCGAGCTGGCACTGAAGGTCGCCAGCCCCATCGAGGTCAAGGTTGAGGATGCCCAGGTTCTGGTCACCCGCCCCGACGACGAGCGTGAATCACGTTCGCTCCACGGACTCACCCGCACACTCATCAGCAACCAGATCATCGGCGTTACCCAGGGCTACACCAAGGGCCTTGAGGTTGTCGGAACCGGTTACCGCGTAGCCCAGAAGGGCAGCTCGGTTGAGTTCGCCCTCGGCTTCTCGCACCCGGTCATGATCGACCCGCCTGCCGGCATCACGCTCACCGTTGAGGGCAACAACAAGCTCACGGTGTCTGGTATCGACAAGCAGGCCGTCGGCGAGGCTGCTGCCAACATTCGTAAGATTCGCAAGCCTGAGCCGTACAAGGGCAAGGGTGTGCGTTACGCCGGCGAGATTGTTCGCCGCAAGGCCGGAAAGGCTGGTAAGTAACCATGGCCGTAAAGTCCAAGTCGGCTGCCCGTGACCGTCGTCACGCGCGCCTCCGTAAGAAGATCGCGGGAACAGCGGCTCGTCCGCGTCTCGTTGTGACCCGTTCGGCTCGTCACGTATTCGTGCAGGTTGTTGACGACAGCAAGGGCTTCACCCTCGCGTCGGCATCGACCCTCGAATCTGACCTCCGTACCTTTGACGGTGACAAGACCGCCAAGGCCAAGAAGGTCGGCGAGCTCGTTGCAGAGCGTGCGAAGAGCGCCGGCATCGAAGAAGTCGTTTTTGACCGCGGTGGCAACCGTTACGCGGGTCGCGTCGCGGCTATCGCCGAGGGCGCTCGAGAGGGTGGGTTGAACCTGTGAGTGATGTACAGAAGACCGAGGTTGTTGCTGCTGCTGAGCTGCCAGCCGTCGAGAAGCCGGTTGAAACTGCTGCCGGCACCGAGAGCTCGGGTCGCACCGACGCTCGCGACAGCCGCCGTGGCGGTCGTGGCGAGCGTAACCAGGGCCGCGAGCGTAACAGCCGCGACGCTGACAAGAACCAGTTCCTCGAGCGCGTTGTAACGATCAACCGCGTTTCCAAGGTCGTCAAGGGTGGTCGTCGCTTCAGCTTCACCGCTCTCGTCGTCGTCGGAGACGGCAACGGAATGGTTGGCGTCGGATACGGCAAGGCTCGCGAAGTGCCTCTCGCTATCTCCAAGGGCGTCGAGGAAGCGAAGAAGAACTTCTTCCGCGTTCCTCGCGTCGGCTCGACCATCCCGCACCCCGTCCAGGGTGAGGCAGCTGCAGGAGTCGTCCTCCTGCGTCCGGCTGCTGCGGGTACCGGTGTTATCGCCGGTGGTCCGGTTCGCGCCGTCCTCGAGTGCGCAGGCATTCACGACGTTCTCAGCAAGTCGCTCGGTTCGTCGAACACCATCAACATCGTTCACGCGACAGTTACCGCGTTGAAGATGCTCGAAGAGCCTCGCGCCGTTGCCGCACGCCGTGGCAAGGAGTACTCCGAGATTGCTCCTGCCAAGCTGCTGCAGGTCGAGGCCCAGGCCGCTGCCAAGGCAGCCGCAAAGGTAGGTGCGTAATGGCTTCATTGCGAATCACGCAGATCAAATCCAAAATTAGTGAGAAGCAGAACCAGCGCGACACGTTGCGCAGCCTGGGACTGAAGCGCATCGGTGCTGTTGTTGTCCGCGAGGACAACTCGCAGAACCGTGGCTACGTCAACACTGTTGCTCACCTCGTCAAGGTTGAGGAGATCGACTAATGGCTGACAAGAAAGATGTCACCGAGGAGACCGCCAAGAAGGCTCCCGCGAAGAAGGCCGCTGTGAAGTCGGCTGACGCCAAGGCGCCCGCTGCCAAGAAGGCTCCGGCCAAGAAGGCTCCGGCCAAGACGGCAACCGCTAAGGCAGACACCGCAGCCGCTGACGCCCCCAAGGCGAAGGCTCCCGCGAAGAAGGCCCCAGCCAAGAAGGCCGAGGAGTCCGCTCCTCGTCCCCAGGTGCTCAAGGTCCACCACCTTCGTCCCGCTGAGGGCTCGAAGAAGGACCGCCAGCGCGTTGGCCGTGGTGAAGGCTCCAAGGGTAAGACTGCTGGCCGTGGAACCAAGGGTACGAAGGCTCGTTACTCGGTTCGTCCCGGCTTTGCCGGTGGCCAGTTGCCCCTGCACATGCGTGCTCCGAAGCTGCGCGGGTTCAAGAACCCGTTCCGCGTCGAGTACCAGGTTGTCAACCTTGAGCGTCTCGCTGAGCTCTACCCGAAGGGCGGCGACGTCACCGTTGCCGACCTCGTAGCCAAGGGTGCCGTTCGCAAGAACGAGAAGGTCAAGGTCCTCGGAAACGGCGACATCGACGTGAAGCTGAACATCTCGGTAGACAAAGTCTCCGGGTCAGCTGAGCAGAAGATCGTTGCTGCTGGCGGCTCTGTAAAGTAAGACAAAAGACGCCGGTCGAGCGCTCGCCCTCAAGCGAGCAGGTCACCGATTGTTCGACAGGCCCGGTAATCGAGTAGATTCGATTGCCGGGCCTGTTCGATACGGGGCCATCAACCGGCAATAAGAGCCGAATTCTTCGGCTCGAAAACCAGGAGGCCTTTTTTGTTTAGCGCCGTTGCGCGGATCTTCCGCACTCCAGACCTTCGACGGAAGATCGGGTTCACACTGGGCATCATTGCCCTGTACCGCCTCGGTTCGTTCGTTCCAGCACCGTTCGTCGACTTCGGCAACGTCCAGGCCTGCCTGGCACAGAACCAGGACACCTCCGGCCTCTACGAGCTCGTCAACCTGTTCTCGGGTGGCGCTCTGCTCCAACTCTCCATCTTCGCGCTCGGGATCATGCCGTACATCACGGCATCGATCATCGTGCAGCTGCTGCGGGTCGTCATCCCGCACTTTGAGACACTCCACAAGGAGGGCCAGACCGGCCAGGGCAAACTCACCCAGTACACCCGGTACCTCACCATCTTCCTCGGCATCCTGCAGTCGACGACGCTCATCACCGTTGCCCGCTCAGGCGCGCTGTTCGGTACGAACACGAGTGCCGAGTGCAGCCAGCTCCTGACGAACGACACCTGGTACGCCGTCCTGCTCATGGTGATCACCATGACCGCAGGTACCGGCCTCATCATGTGGTTCGGCGAAATGATCACCGAGCGCGGCATCGGCAACGGCATGTCGCTCCTCATCTTCACCTCCATCGCAGCGACATTCCCGAGCTCGCTCGGCTCGATCTGGGCCGAGAAGGGCTTCGAGACGTTCGCCCTCGTGCTCGCCGTCGGCATCGTGATCATGATGCTTGTCGTGTTCGTTGAGCAGTCGCAGAGACGCATTCCTGTTCAATACGCGAAACGCATGGTCGGGCGCCGCACCTACGGCGGCAACAACACCTACATTCCGATCAAGGTCAACATGGCAGGCGTCGTGCCCGTCATCTTTGCGTCGTCGCTCCTGTACCTGCCCGCCCTCATCGCGCAGTTCAACACGCCAGCCGCTGGACAAGAACCGGCAGCCTGGGTCACCTGGGTGACGAACTACCTTGTCCAGGGCGACCACCCGCTGTACATGGCGCTGTACTTCCTGCTCATCGTCGGGTTCACCTACTTCTACGTTGCGATTACGTTCAACCCGGAAGAAGTCGCAGACAACATGAAGAAGTACGGCGGATTCATCCCCGGCATCCGTGCCGGTCGACCCACCGCCGAGTACCTCGACTACGTGCTCACCCGCGTCACCCTGCCTGGCTCGATCTACCTCGGTATCGTCGCTCTCATCCCGCTGGTCGCACTCGCTCTCGTTGGAGCGAACGCGAACTTCCCGTTCGGTGGCGCATCGATCCTCATCATCGTCGGTGTCGGCCTCGAGACCGTCAAGCAGATCGACTCGCAGCTGCAGCAGCGTAACTACGAAGGACTCCTCCGATGACCCGCCTTCTGATCGTCGGCCCTCCCGGCGCAGGCAAAGGAACCCAGGCAGCATTGATCGCCGAAGCGTTCGGTATCCCGGCCATCTCGACCGGCGACATCTTCCGGGCGAACATCAAAGAGGGCACTGACCTCGGGCTGAAGATCCAGGAGATCGTCTCGTCCGGCAGTTATGTTCCCGATTCGCTGACCAACGAGATCGTGCGCGATCGGCTGCACCAGGCCGATGCTGCAGAAGGGTTCCTCCTCGACGGCTACCCGCGCACCGTTGACCAGGTGCTCGAGCTTGACTCGATTCTCGCCGAGACCGGTGCCGAGCTTGACGCTGTTGTCCGACTGGTCGCCGACCCTGACGAGGTTGTAGCCCGTCTGCTCAAGCGAGCATCAGAGCAGGGCCGCTCCGACGATACCGAAGACGTCATCCGGCACCGCCAGGACGTCTACCACGACCAGACGGAGCCGGTCATTGCTGCGTACGCCGAACGCGGTCTCGTGATCGACGTCGACGGCCTCGGGCCCGTTGACGAGGTCGCACGACGTGTCAGGGATGCCCTCGCCTCGCGCGGCATCGCTGTCGCGGTCTGACCCACTCGAGCGACAACCAGGAATCCCAGATACACCATGCTGCGCAAGTCCATCTATAAAACCCCTGCCCAGCTTCGCCTCATGGTGGAGCCGGGGCTCGCTACCGCGGCATCGCTCGCGGCTGCGCGGCGCGTTATCGCTGTCGGAAGAACAACCCTCGAGGTCGATGCTGCTGCGGAAGCGGCAATCGTCGCTCTCGGCGGCCAGCCGAACTTCAAACTCGAACCGGGGTACCACCACACGATTTGCGCCTCGGTGAACGAGGAAGTTGTGCACGGCATACCGACCTCGCGCGCGCTCGAGCCAGGGGACATCCTCTCCGTCGACAGCGGTGCCATCCTCGGCGGCTGGAATGGTGACGCGGCGATCACCGTCGTGCTGCCCGATCCGGCGCGACCCGAGCTCGTTGCTGAGCGGCAGAAGCTCTCTGACGTCACCGAGGGCTCGCTGTGGGCCGGCATCGCCAGGCTCGCACGGGCAAGCCACCTCAACGAGGTCGGCGAAGCGGTACAGGATTACGTCGAAAAACACGGCAACTACGGCATCCTCACCGATTACGTCGGCCACGGAATCGGTCGCTCGATGCACGAGGCGCCGCCCGTATTCAACTACCGCGTCCGGCAGAAGGGCCCCGAGGTGAAGCCTGGGCTCGTCGTCGCGATCGAGCCGATGGTTGTGCTCGGGAGCATCGACACCCACACGCGTGACGATGACTGGACCGTTGCGACGGATGACGGCCTTGCCGCCGCGCACTGGGAGCACAGCGTTGCCGTGCACAAGGACGGCATCTGGGTTCTCACCGCCGAAGACGGCGGAGCAGCCGGACTCGCGCCGTTTGGAATCACACCCACTCCCATCGGCTGACGCCTGGGCGCGATAGTGTCAGTTCATGACGTCGATCGTGCTTGTTCTCGACCACATTCCCGCTGAACGCGACGCGACAGCCGCTGAGCTCTCAGCGAGCATGCAGTTCGTTCCCGAGGACGAACCTCTCCTGACCGCCTTCGACGCTGCGGCTGGCAGGGGAGACGGAATCTTCGAGACGATCGGTGCACACGATTCGCGTGCGCGCGGCGTCGAGGCGCATCTCGACCGTCTGACGGCATCCGCTCTCAAACTCGACCTGCCCGCGCCGCACCACGGCCAGTGGCAGGCGGCCATCGCGGCCCTTCTCGAGGCGCTTCCCGCCGAGGGGCAGGCGTCGATCCGGCTCACCATGTCGCGGGGAACCAGCCCGTCAGGGCCACCAACCTGCTGGGCAACGGCAACCGTCATCACCGGCGATTTCCCCGAACGCCGTTCGGGTGTTCGCGTCGTGACCCTGAGTCGCGGGTACGCAAACGACGTTGGCGAGAGCGCACCGTGGCTGCTCGTCGGCGCGAAGACCTTGTCATACGCCATCAACATGGCCGCACTCCGTGAGGCGAGGCGCAGGGGAGCGGATGACGTCGTCTTCACATCGACAGACGGTTTTGCGCTCGAAGGACCGACGTCGTCACTGCTTGTGCGCCAGGGCAACACGATCGTCACGCCGGTCATTCAATTCGGCATCCTCGCTGGCACGACACAGGCTGACCTGTTCGAGTTTCTGGGCGCTCAAGGATTTGAGTGCGTCTATCGAACGATCGAGGTGGGGGAGTTGCTTCAATCGGATGCCGTCTGGCTGGTGTCGAGTGTTCGGCTCGCTGTGCCCGTGAGTGCGGTCGACGGAACAACAATCCCGATGGATGCCGACCTGACCGAGCGGATGAACGCCTCGCTGCTCTCCTGAGGTCAGGAGTCCATCGTGTGAACGAGTTCGTCGATGAACGCCGCGAAATCAGTCGACTTGCGAATGATGCGCTGAACGTCCTGCCGGTCGGAGAACACCTCAACGAACTGGTCGAACACCGTCTGGAAGCTCGCGCGTCCCGCCTCGCTGAACGCGATCAGGGCCACAACATTCACGCGGTTCTCGCCCCATGGCATGCTCGATTCGTTCACAGCGATGGCGATGGACGTCGTCGTCGCCGTCATTGCCATCGCGTGCGGAACAGCGAGGGTGTCGGTGAACGCTGTCGACGACATCCGTTCTCGTTCAATGGCTCCGTCGATGTAGCTGTCGTCGATGAGACCGCGGTCGCGCATCAGTTCACCGAGGGTGCGGATCATGGTCTCTTCGTCCTTGGCGTTCACGTTCCGCAGAAAGAGCGCTTCGTCGAAGTACTTGAGCACTTGATCCTTGATGGTGGACCTGCGCCTCACCCGCTTGATCCGCGCGATCGCGGCTCGCGCCCGGTCGGCGTCTGAATCAGTGAAGAAGGGCTGGACGGTCAGGATGTTCTCGGACGGCACCGGTGGCTCAATCGTGGTGAGCACGATGTCGGCGTCGAGGTCCGACCAGGCGACGTCACTGCGTGTGATCACCTTGACGACCTCGAGCGCGTCGCCGAGAAGGATCATCACCCGGTCGCGCAGCATCAGGTGCATGTCGTAATAGTTGGGGCAGACGATGACGCAGCGCAGCAGGTCATCCCGGCGAACCTGCTGCTGCAGGTGCGCACCGACGTGCATCGCGATGTAGGCGATTTCGTCGTCGTTGATTTCAATCGCACCCTGGCGCTGCAGCTGACTTGCGATGAATACGGCGAGTTCGTAGATCATCGGGTACGAGGTTTTGATGCTCCGGGCGAGCGGGTTTCGAGAGTAGGAACGCTCCTCAGCCCGGCGCAGCAGATTCTGCACGTGAAGCGTCAGGCGGGTGATGAAGTCCTCATCGCTGAGGTCGACGAGATACTCGTTGCCCGCAGACAGGACGATTGCCCGCACGGTCTCGAGGTCGGCCGTGTTGAGGTAAGCGGGGTGTGCCCCGGGGACGCCGGTCGCCTCTGTCACCGCGACGCCCCTCGTTGCGAGCAGGTAGGCGAGGTACTCGACATCCTCGGTGCCAAGGCGCGCACCGAGGTGCGTTTCGATGAGGGCACCGAGCCCGCGAGACAGCTCGGTCGTTGCGGCGGGATGCCCTGTGCCCGTTGCAGGCACCAGCCGATCCTTCGACACGCGGTCGACGGCGATCGCGATGTGCAGCAGTACGTTGTCGATACCGTAATCGTTGAGGAGGTAGCCGAGGTCGGTGAGCATCGCGAGCAGGGCGGTCTTGAACTCGCTGAGGTTGTGCGATGAGAACTCGCGCTGGATGGACTCCAGCTCGATCAGACCACGTTCGGTTTCGTCGCGGAACATCCGGCTGAGCAGGCGACGTCTGGCCAGTTCGCTTCCACTGAGGGTCACAGTGCTGCCAGACCGCACGAGGGTGAGCTCAGCCTCGGAGAGAAGCAGGCGCACCCGCGACAGGTCTGCTTCGATCGTGGACTCTGACACGAACAGGTCATTGGCGAGGTCGTAGACATCGAGACCGTCCGGGCTGTCGACCAGCCTGCGGACGATTCCGTAGAGCCGGTCTCGTGGAGTCTCGGTCTGTTGTTCAAGCCCGCCCTGCCGGAAAGTGGTCCAGGCATCCGTCGAGATGCGGTAGCCGCGTGGGCCCGCTTCGATCAGGTCGAGTCCGGCGGCGCGATCCTTGAGCGCCGTGACATAGCTCCGAACACTTCTGCTCGTCACTCCGAGCGCGTCGGCAAGCTCAGATGCGGTCACCCAGGTGCCAGCGCGCGCCAGGTATGAGGCGATGCGGTCTTGCTTCTCGCGTGTCACGTGCAGCTCCTGTCGAACCCGAGCCTGCAGCCGGACTCTCCTCAACGTTACCCTTCAGCCGGCCGTCTTCCTTGGGTTATCGCTGAATCCGCCCGGCGTCCTTTCCTACCGGGCGGAAGGGAAGATGGTGGCGACCGGCCGACAGAGTCGGAAGAATCGACAAGCTGGCCACCACCCGGCACAGAAACTCACAGCACCAGGTCGACGGAGGCGGATCAATGAAGATCCTTATCGTTTGTGGCGCGGGAGCGTCGAGCACGTTTGTCGCCCAGCGGGTTCGCAGGGCCGCAGGATCACGCGAGATCGATGTTTCGGCTGTCGCGTGCCCGCTCAGTGGGATTGACGCGCAGTTTGCCGGTGCCGATGTTATTCTCCTCGGCCCTCACCTCACCACGCAGGAGGCCGACATCCGATCGTCTGCGCGATCTGCGGGAGTGGCCGTCGCGGTCATGCCGCCATCAGTCTTCTCGTCGCCCGTCGGCGACGAAGCCCTCGACCTTGCTCTTTCTGCCGCCGGAGCACGGATGACACCCGAGGATCACCACCGGCAGGCAACGGAGGATACATTTCATGGCTGAACGCACTGTTCGAATCGGATCGTCGCACGGGCTCCACGCGCGCCCCGCGAAACTGTTCACACAGGCGGCGGCGGCATCGGGCGCGAACGTCACCATTGCCAAGGGCAGCGGCAAGCCGGTGAACGCCTCGAGCATCCTCGGCGTCATTTCGCTCGGTGTCGACTTCGGGGATTACGTCACTCTCACCGCAGATGGCACCAACGCCGACGCCGTCCTCGACCAGTTGGTCGAACTCCTCGTCACCGACCATGACGAATAACCCCATGACACCCAAGCACTCGACACCCCGAGGAGAAGAGTCATGACGACAACTCAAACACACAGCGTGCTGAACGGCACCGGAATCGGACAGGGCGTCGTCGTCGGCGTCGTCGCACGGATGTCTGAGCCGCTGCCCGAGCCGCAGGACACCCCGTCTGGCCGCACGGTCGCCGAAGAGGGCGAGCGAGCACGAGCGTCGCTCAGCGTCGTCGCCCGCGACCTCGAGGAGCGGGGAAAGGCCGCCGGCGGTACCGCCCGCGACGTCCTTGAAGCCCAGGCCATGATGGCCGAGGACCCCACGCTCTCCGAGATCATCGATGAGAGCCTCGCTCGCGGAATCACGGCCGAACGCGCCGTCTTCGAAGCCTTCGCCAGTTTCCGTGACCAGCTCGCCGCCATGGGTGGGTACCTGGGCGAGCGGGCAGCAGACCTCGACGACGTGTCGCAGCGTGTCATCGCCCACCTCTCCGGAGTCGCCGCACCAGGTGTGCCGAACCCCGAGCATCCGTTCGTTCTTGTCGCTCGTGACCTCGCGCCGGCTGACACCGCCCTCCTCGACCTCGACAAGGTCCTCGGCCTCGTCACGAGTGACGGCGGACCGACCTCTCACACGGCGATCCTCGCCCGCGAGAAGTCGATCGTCGCCGTTGTCGGTACCGCCGACGTTTCGGCGCTTGCGGACGGAACGACAGTCATCGTCGACGCTGCTGCAGGCACGGTGACCGCGTCTCCGAACGCCGATGAGGTAGCAGAGGCCGAACGCCGGATCGCCGAGCGCGCCGCGGCAGCTGTTGCGCCGGTGACCCCCGGGGCGCTCAAGGACGGGACCCTGGTCCCGTTGCTCGCGAACCTTGGTTCCTCTGCCGGGGCACAGGCCGCTGCCGACGCTGGGGCGGAGGGTGTCGGTCTTTTCCGCACCGAGTTCCTGTTCCTCGACGCGGGCGGATCCGCCCCGACCGTCGCCGAGCAGCGCGAGCACTATACGCAGCTGCTCCAGGCATTCCCCGGCAAGAAGGTCGTGGTGCGGGTGCTGGATGCCGGCGCAGACAAGCCACTTCCCTTCCTCAACGACGTGCACGAGGAGAACCCGGCCCTCGGTCTTCGTGGACTTCGCGCGCTTCGTGCCAGCGAGGACATCCTGCGCGAGCAGCTCACCGCTCTCGCGGAAGCTGACCAGGCGACGGACGCGGATCTCTGGGTGATGGCGCCGATGGTTTCCACCGTCGAAGAGACAAAGTACTTCGTCGCGATCGCCCGCGAGTACGGCATCAAGACCGCCGGAGTCATGGTTGAGGTTCCGTCGCTTGCCCTGCTCGCGCCCCAGGTGCTCGCGGCGAGCGACTTCGCGTCGATCGGGACCAACGACCTGACCCAGTACACGCTCGCCGCCGACCGTATGCTCGGCTCGGTCGCTGCGCTGCAGGACCCGTGGCACCCCGCCGTCCTCCGACTGGTCGGAGAGGTCGGCGCTGCCGGTGCCTCGACCGGGAAACCGGTTGGGATCTGTGGTGAGGCCGCGGCTGACCCACTTCTGGCCGTCGTTCTCGTCGGCCTCGGAGCAACCACCCTGTCCATGTCAACCCCGGCGCTCGTCGATGTACGAGCGTCCCTTCTGAAGTACACCATCGACGAGGCCCGACAGCTCGCCGAGATCGCCCTGGCCGCCGATGGCGCGGCCGAAGCCCGTGCAGCGGTTGCCGCCGCTGCACTCACCCTGAAAGAGGCACAATCATGACAACGACGACGACGTCGACAACGACCAAGAAACCGGGAGGTGCCAAGGTCCGCGTCCAGCGGTTCGGCACGTTCCTCTCCGGGATGGTGATGCCCAACATTTCGGCGTTCATCGCCTGGGGCCTCATCACCGCATTCTTCATCGCCACCGGCTGGTTGCCCAACGGCATCCTTGGCGGATTCGGCAATGCCGACCTCATCGGCTGGCAGGGTGCCGCAACAGCGCTCGCGCAGGCCGAAGACGGAACGACCTTCCCGCAGTACGTTGGCCTCGTCAGCCCGATGATCACCTACCTCCTTCCGCTCCTCATCGCCAACACGGGTGGACGGATGATTTACGGTGAGCGCGGTGGTGTTGTCGGAACGATCGCAACCATGGGTGTCATCGTCGGATCCTCGATCCCGATGTTCATCGGCGCGATGATCATGGGTCCGCTCGGTGCGTGGCTCATGAAGAAGATCGACGCTATCTGGGACGGCAAGATCAAGGCCGGCTTCGAGATGCTCGTCAACAACTTCTCGGCCGGTATCCTCGGTGCCATCCTCGCTATCGTCGGCTTCTTCGGCATTGCGCCGATCATCACGACCCTGAGCTCCTGGCTTGAGGGTGCGGTGAACTGGCTGGTCAGCCTGTCGCTGCTTCCGCTCGTCAGCATCTTCGTCGAGCCGGGCAAGATTCTCTTCCTCAACAACGCCATCAACCACGGTGTCTTTACGCCGCTGGGCGTCCAGCAGGTCGAAGAGACCGGCCAGAGCATCCTCTTCCTGATCGAGGCCAACCCCGGCCCCGGACTCGGAATCCTCCTTGCCTACGCGTTCTTCGGACTCGGGATCGCCAAGGCCAGTGCCCCCGGCGCCATCATCATCCAGTTCTTCGGTGGGATCCACGAGATCTACTTCCCGTACGTGCTGATGAAGCCGCTCCTGATTCTCGCCGCCATCGCCGGCGGAATGACCGGTGTGGCCGTCAACGTCCTCTTCCAGAGCGGACTGCGCGCACCGGCATCGCCCGGCAGCATCATCGCGGTTCTCATCCAGACTCCGTTCGCCAGCATGTTCGGCGTGATCCTCTCGGTTATCGCCGCAGCGGGCGTCTCGTTCTTCATCTCAGCGGTTATCCTGCGTGCGTCACGCAAGCGCGACCTCGCCTCGGGCAACGCCGGTGACATGAGTGCAGCGGTTGCCGCGACTCAGGCGAACAAGGGCAAGGAAAGCTCGGTGCTCGGCGGCCTCGTCGCGGAGGGCACGACAGACACGGGCTCGGCATCAGGTACGGCGACCAAGACCCTCGTGAGGAACATCGTCTTCGCGTGCGACGCCGGAATGGGATCGAGCGCGATGGGAGCATCCGTTCTCCGTAACAAGATCAAAAAGGCCGGAATCGACGACGTGAAGGTGACGAACCAGTCGATTGCCAACCTCACGGGAGACGCAGACCTGGTCATCACGCACCAGGACCTCACCGACCGGGCACGGGAGAAGTCACCGAACTCACAGCACATCTCGGTCGACAACTTCATGAACAGCCCGAAGTACGATGACGTCGTTGAGATGGTCAAGAACAACAACACCGAGGGGACAGCTGAATGACCGAAAGCATCCTGAGTCCAGAGAACATCGTCGCCGACGGATCGGCCTCGACGAAAGAGGAAGCGATCCGTGAGGCTGGTGCGCTTCTCGTCGCTGCCGGTGCTGTGAAGCCCGAGTACGTTGACGCGATGCTCGAGCGTGAGGCATCCGTCTCGACCTACATGGGCAACTTCCTGGCCATCCCGCACGGCACGAACGAGGCGAAGGACGCCATCGTGCGTTCGGCGCTCTCGCTCGTGCGGTACGCGACCCCGATCGACTGGGATGGCGAAGAAGTGCGGTTCGCCGTCGGCATCGCCGGCCTCAACAACGAGCACCTGGAGATCCTCTCGAAGATCGCTCTCGTGTTCTCCGATGAGGACGAGGTTCAGAAGCTCATTGATGCAGCAGACGCGAGCGAACTGTTCGCCCTGCTCGAGGAGGTCAACGCAGAATGAAAGCTGTTCACTTCGGCGCAGGCAACATCGGACGAGGTTTCGTCGGTCTGTTGCTCCATGATGCCGGCTACGAGGTTGTCTTCGCCGACGTGAACGCGGAGCTCATCGACGCGCTGAATGCGGCGCCGAGCTATGAGGTGCACGAGGTCGGTGACGGTGGGGGAGTCCGCACCGTCACCGGCTACCGTGCCATCAACAGTGCGACGAGTGAGAACGAGCTCATCGCCGAGATCCAGACGGCTGACGTCGTGACGACAGCCGTCGGTCCCAACATCCTGCGGTTCGTAGCTCCCGTCATCGCACGGGCGCTCGCTCTCCGCGACTCCGGCCTCCCGCCGCTTGCCGTGATGGCCTGCGAGAACGCGATCAACGCAACCGATCTGCTCAAGACGGAGATCCAGTCGAGCGTCGGCACCGAGGAATGGGATGCCCTCGCGCCGCGTGCAGTCTTCGCGAACACTGCTGTCGACCGGATCGTCCCAGGCCAGGACCCCGCTGCTGGCATCGACGTCACCGTCGAGACCTTCTACGAATGGGTCATCGAGTCAGGCCCGTTCGGCGACGCACGACCGGAAATTCCCGGTGCGACCTTCGTCGACGCCCTTGGCCCGTACATCGAGCGCAAGCTTTTCACGGTCAACACCGGGCATGCCACTGCGGCGTACTACGGCTTTGCCGCCGGTATCGAGAAGATCTCCGATGTGCTGGCGAATCCTGACGTCGCGGATGCTGTGCGCAAGGTTCTCGAGGAAACCAGCGACCTCCTCGTGGCCAAGCACGGAATCGACGCCGACGTCCAGCGGGCATACCGGGAGAAGATCCTCACCCGCTTCGCCAACCCACACCTGCCGGACACCGTCCAGCGTGTCGGCAGGCAGCCGTTGCGCAAGCTCAGCAGGAACGAGCGCTTCATCGGTCCAGCCGCTGAGCTGGCCGAGCGCGGGTTGGGGCACACGGCCCTTCTCGACGCCGTCGGAAAGGCACTGGAGTTCTCCGTGCCAGACGACGAGCAGAGCACCGAGATGCAGGGGCTGCTCGCTGAACTGGAGCCCGCAGAATTCGTCGAGCGCGTCTCGGGACTCGCTCCCGAGCATCCGCTCTTTGACGACCTCGTGAACGTTGTGGCAGCGCACAGGAAGTAGCGGTCCCGCCGGTTCGCGAAATGGCGATTAATGCCATAAGATTGTCTGTTGGTGCTTTGTGCACGCTTAGGCGTGGCATCCACAAGGACTTTAGAAGCACCAAAATCCACCGCACGACCAGTGCAACTATTTTTAGCGACAGTGAGGCTATGGCCAAAAAAGACGGTGTCATTGAGATCGAAGGCTCGATCGTTGAAGCTCTGCCCAATGCGATGTTCCGTGTTAAGCTGACCAACGGTCACCGCGTTCTTGCCACAATCAGCGGCAAGATGCGCCAGCACTACATCCGCATCCTGCCCGAGGACCGCGTGATCGTGGAGCTGAGCCCATACGATCTGACCCGCGGCCGGATCGTTTACCGCTACAAGTAGCCCGCACTGTAAGTAACGGCCGCACCACGCCTCCTCTCGCACGCATGTGTTCGAGTCGGCCGGGCGGTACGACGACAGCGAGAGAGAGAAACTCATGAAGGTCAAGCCCAGCGTCAAGAAGATTTGCGACAAGTGCAAGGTCATCCGTCGCAACGGACGCGTCATGGTCATCTGCGAGAACCCGCGCCACAAGCAGCGCCAGGGCTAATTCTTCGTCTTTTCGAAGAACACGCGGTACCAGCAACACAATATCGGCAGTTCCAGAACTCTTTTCGAGGGACACCTCGGGTCGGAGGCCCGAGCACAGGAACTGCTCCACACCTCCACTAACTCCTAGGAGAAGCCACCATGGCACGTCTCGCCGGCGTAGACATTCCCCGCGATAAGCGCGTGGAAATCGCACTGACGTACATTTACGGTGTTGGACGCACGAGGGCTCTGAAGACCCTCGTCGACACCGGCATCAGCGGAGACATCCGTGTGAAGGATCTCAGCGACGACCAGTTGGTCCTGCTGCGTGACTACATCGAAGGCAACTACAAGGTAGAGGGTGACCTCCGCCGTGAAGTTCAGGCCGACATCCGCCGCAAGGTTGAAATCGGCAGCTACGAGGGAATCCGTCACCGTCGTGGCCTGCCCGTTCGTGGACAGCGCACCAAGACCAACGCTCGTACCCGCAAGGGCCCGAAGCGCACAGTTGCCGGCAAGAAGAAGGCTCGCTAGGCCCCGGCCTTCGAGCTCTTCGCCGAAAGATTTAGGAGATATTCATGGCTGCACCCAAAACGGCTGCCCGCAAGCCGCGTAAAAAAGAGAAGAAGAACATTGCTGTGGGCCAGGCCCACATCAAGTCGACCTTCAACAACACGATCGTCTCGATCACGGACACCACCGGTGCCGTCATCAGCTGGGCGTCCTCTGGTGGAGTTGGCTTCAAGGGTTCACGTAAGTCGACCCCGTTCGCCGCTCAGCTCGCTGCAGAGTCTGCTGCCCGCCAGGCACAGGAACACGGCATGAAGAAGGTTGACGTCTTCGTCAAGGGACCCGGCTCAGGCCGCGAGACCGCGATCCGTTCACTCCAGGCTGCAGGCCTCGAGGTCGGTTCGATCAACGATGTCACCCCGCAGGCGCACAACGGTTGCCGCCCGCCGAAGCGTCGCCGCGTTTAAGCACCATTCGATTCTCGACGATTGAGCGGCGCCAGCTCTGGCGCTGCTCAATCGTCGGCTCGGACACAACTTCATACCTCGTCATTGCAAGTGTCATATAGCGGACACTTAGCCGAAAGGAACACATAGTGCTTATTGCACAGCGCCCAACGCTCACCGAAGAGAACATTTCAGAGTTCCGCAGCCGGTTCGTGATTGAGCCCCTGGAGCCTGGCTTCGGATACACCCTCGGCAATTCACTTCGCCGTACCCTTCTGTCTTCCATCCCCGGCGCTGCAGTAACCAGCATCCGCATCGACGGCGTGCTGCACGAGTTCAGCACCATCCCCGGTGTCAAGGAAGACGCGACCGAGATCATCCTGAACATCAAGGGTCTCGTCGTTTCGAGCGAGCACGACGAGCCGATCACCGCTTACCTCCGTAAGACCGGTGCAGGCCAGGTCACTGCCGCAGACATTTCGGCTCCAGCAGGCGTCGAGGTCCACAACCCGGACCTCGTCATCGCGACCCTCAATGACAAGGCGAAGTTCGAACTCGAACTCACCATCGAGCGTGGCCGTGGCTACGTGTCAGCGACGCAGAACCGCAACGAGTTCTCCGAAGCCGGCCAGATCCCGATCGACTCGATCTACTCGCCCGTTCTCAAGGTCACCTACCGCGTCGAGGCAACTCGTGCCGGTGAGCGCACTGACTTCGACCGCCTGGTCGTCGATGTCGAGACGAAGCCGGCTATCACGCCGCGCGACGCCATCGCATCTGCGGGAAAGACTCTCGTCGAACTGTTCGGCCTCGCTCGCGAGCTGAACAACGCGGCAGAGGGCATCGAGATCGGCCCGGCACCGGTTGACGCCGTTCTGCCCGGTGAGCTTTCGATCCCGATCGAAGACCTCGACCTCTCGGTTCGTTCGTACAACTGCCTCAAGCGCGAGGGCATCAACACGGTCTCCGAGCTCGTCGCTCTGAGCGAGACTCAGCTGATGAACATCCGCAACTTCGGACAGAAGTCGGTCGATGAGGTTCGCGACAAGCTCGTGGAAATGGGCCTTTCGCTCAAGGACTCGGTTCCCGGGTTCGACGGCGCCCACTTCTACTCGGGCTACGACGACGAGACAAGCAACTAAGGCTCGTCCCCGGACGCCCTTTCATTTTTTGATACTGGAGATACAACATGCCTACGCCCACTAAAGGCCCCCGCCTCGGAGGCGGCCCAGCGCACGAGCGTTTGATGCTCGCCAACCTGGCCGCTGCCCTGTTCACCCACAAGAGCATCAAGACCACCGAGACGAAGGCCAAGCGCCTCCGCCCGGTCGCCGAGCGCCTCATCACGTTCGCGAAGCGTGGCGACCTGCACGCTCGTCGTCGCGTCATGCGCATCATCGGAGACACCTCGGTTGTTCACGAGCTCTTCACCGAAATCGCTCCGCTCGTCGCAGAGCGCGAGGGTGGATACACCCGCATCACGAAGCTCGGCTTCCGCAAGGGCGACAACGCCTCGATGGTTCAGATCGAGCTCGTGCTCGAGCCTGTCACCCCGAAGGTGAAGAAGTCGAAGCCGGCCGCAGAGGCTGAGACGCCCGTTGTTGCCGACGAGGCTGCTGCTGAGGCTCCCGCCGAAGAGACCGCTCCTGAGGCCGCTGAGGCTGACGCTGAGGTCGTTGAGGCTGAGAAGGCCGAAGAGACCAAGTAGCACCCGTTTCGATCGAAACCCCTGTCATCCATATGGATGGCGGGGGTTTCGGCGTTTGTGGACGCGGTCGGACCTGGGTTGGGTCTCGTTGCGCCGCGAGAACATCTCTTGCGGTCGAGCGCCCCAGTTGCGCGGGGTGTTCTCGACCGGACGCGATGC
This sequence comes from Mycetocola sp., assembly GCA_045629445.1. GTDB lineage: Bacteria > Actinomycetota > Actinomycetes > Actinomycetales > Microbacteriaceae > Mycetocola_A. The sequence goes on from JAZQRG010000152.1 coordinate 35,566, forward strand.
TCTCGCCGAGTTCACCCAGTGCGGTCGAGGTCACCCGTTATGGCGAGTGATCTCGTCCGGGGTGGGTGATGTCGGCGGGGTGTCCAGCGTGCTCGGAACGGATGCCGCGTTGCCGCGTGCACGCTGGCATCCGTTTGCGTGGGCGCGCGGGGGAGGGGCACGCGTTCGCCGGGTTTCCCTGTGCGGAATGCGCCCGTCGTTCCCCGGTAAACTTCCGGGGTGGACCCCGCCCCGACCAGCACCCGATTTCGGCTCGATATCGCCTACGACGGTACACACTTCGCAGGCTGGGCCAAGCAGCCGGGCCTTCGCACCGTTCAGGGTGTGCTCGAGGACGCGATCACCACGATCCTCGGCAAGCACGGTGACCGGATCCTCGTCGCCGTCGCCGGTCGCACCGACACCGGCGTGCACGCGACAGGCCAGGTGGCCCATCTCGACCTCGATGAGGAGCGGGCGGCACGAGTGCGTCGCGGTCGCCCAGCCAAAGACGGGCTCCACCCGACAGGCAGTGCCCTGCGGCGCAAGGTCAACGGCGTCCTCGGCCAGTATCCCGACGTCCTCATCACCAACGCTCGACCCGCGGCTCCGGGGTTCGACGCCCGTTTTTCTGCCATCTGGCGACGCTACGAATACCGCATCTCAGACAGCATCTCGTTTCGCAACCCGCTCGAACGCGCACAGACGGTGTGGCATCCGTCGCCCCTTGACGTCGACCGGATGAATGCGGCGGCACAGTCGCTGGTTGGCCTGCACGACTTCGCCACCTATTGCCGCCCTCGCGCTGGCAGGACGACGATCCGCACGCTGCAGCGCTTCGGCTGGATCCGTGACGCCGAGGGCGTACTGGTTGCTGACGTGCGAGCGGATGCTTTTTGCCACAGCATGGTTCGCGCCCTCGTCGGAGTCTGCGTCGCCGTGGGTGAGGGCAAACTCGAGGTTGCGGATGCTGAACGTCTGCGCGCCGAGGTGACGCGGTCGAACGAGTTCGCCGTCATGCCGGCTCGTGGCCTCACCCTCGCCGAGGTTGGCTACCCGAGTGACGCCCTGCTCGGTCAGCGTGCTGCGCTGACCCGCCAGCGGCGCAGCCTCGACGATGGTCGCGATCCGTTCGCTGAGTTTGACGATGAGTTCGACGCCGGGTAGGCTTGCTCCTTGGTGTCCGTATTCTCTGCAGTGCGGCACCAGAAGTTGAGCCCTCCACCTGCGGCGTTCTTGTCAGAACTCCCAACGGAGCGGGATTCACGACCAACCAACTTACTTTCAAGAAAGCAGCACTATTGTGACGCGCACTTATTCCCCCAAGGTCTCTGAGATCCAGCGTGACTGGTTCATCATTGACGCCACCGACATCGTCCTCGGCCGCCTGGCCAGCCAGGTCGCCATCCTCCTCCGTGGAAAGCACAAGGCTACCTTTGTGAACCACATGGACACCGGTGACTTCGTCATCATCATCAACGCTGACAAGGTCGCTCTTACGGGCCAGAAGCTCCTCCAGAAGAAGGCTTACCGCCACTCGGGTTACCCGGGCGGCATCAAGGCTGTCACTTACGCCGAGCTGCTCGAGAAGAACCCGACCCGCGCGGTGGAGAAGGCTGTTCGCGGCATGCTCCCCAAGAACTCCCTCGGCGCTGCGCAGCTGCGCAAGCTGAAGGTATACACCGGTAACGAGCACCCCCACGCTGCACAGCAGCCCAAGACGTTCACCCTCGACCAGGTCGCCCAGTAAGCGCCCGGAATAGAAATAAGGATTCCTACAGTGGCGAAGATCGCAGATTCCATCTCAGAGACCCCGGAGAGCTTCTCCACCGAGACGCCGGTCGAGGCAGCCCCCAAGGCGGCTCGTCCCGCACTGAGCGTTCCCGGTGCAGCAGTCGGCCGTCGCAAGCAGGCAATTGCCCGCGTGCGCCTCGTCCCCGGCACCGGCACCATCACGGTCAACGGCCGTGAGCTCGCCGAGTACTTCCCGAACAAGCTGCACCAGCAGCTCATCAACGACCCGTTCACCATCCTCGACCTGGCTGGCGGCTACGACGTCATCGCTCGCATCTCCGGCGGTGGCCCTTCAGGCCAGGCCGGCGCGCTGCGCCTCGGCATCGCCCGTGCGCTCAACCAGATCGACGAAGAGAACAACCGCGCAACCCTGAAGAAGGCCGGATTCCTCTCCCGTGACGCTCGCGTCAAGGAGCGCAAGAAGGCTGGACTCAAGAAG
>JAZQRG010000153.1:0-4103 GCA_045629445.1 Mycetocola sp.
GTCGCGATCGTGCTCGCGCGGCGGGGGCAGCTGCGGTTGCAGGTACGGCGGACCAGGTTCGTGCCGTCGCTCAGCATCGGGCCGCGGACGTACGACGGGGCCTGAGAACCGCCCGGTGCCGCAGATTCAGGCCCTGACAGCCGCCGACACGCGCAGCCGCCAGCTCACGAGCGCGAGGTCGAGCGCTGTACGACGCTCCCGATTGTCGAGGTCGAGCCCGCCGAGCAGCCGACTGATCCGCTCGAGCCGGCCATAGAGCGTCTGACGACGGATGCCGAGGGCATCGGCGGTTCGCGTCTTTGACAGCCCGGCAGCGAGGTAGGCGTCGAGGGTCATCACGAGTCCTGCGCCGGTGTGTGCGTCGTGCGCGAGCAGAGCCCCGAGCTGGTCATTGACGAACCGTTCGAGCGCCTCGTCATCGACGAGCGACGCGAGCAACTGGTACAGCGCGAAGTCGGAAGCGACCACCACACGAGCGGCAGGGGTCAGCCGCAGAGCAAGCCGCGCGGTCTCGCGCGCACTCGGGAACGCGCTGACCAGCGCCGGCACATCATCGACGGAGTCACCCGCGCTGACGAGCACGCTTCCGCCGGTGGTCGAGCGCAGCTCACCCTCCACTTCGTCGGCGAACCGGGCGAGGTCCGTCCGCAGTTCCCGCGGCAGAACCACCGCGGCGACGAGGATGTCGCCGTCGTGCTCAGCGGTGATCGAGCCGGCGAACACCCGCCGCGCTGCCTCCCGCGCGGCGATGAGCACCGCGTTCGCAGAGGTATTCGCCGTGCGCGGCCGCACGCAGAGTGCCAACACCTTCTGGCCAGGCCGCACCGCCATTCCCGTGCCGAGGGCACGACTGGTGAGCTCACCGGTCGAGCCGTACCTCCCGGTGACGATATCGCGCAGCAGCTCTGCCCCCGCCTGGTTGCGGCTCACCGGCGTCGACCCTGAGCGGGCCACCTCCGCGGCCAGCACTTGCGCCGAACGGGCAGCGACGGCGCGCACCCGGTCGGTCGGCTCGCCTTCGATCACCAGCTCACCCCACACGACACCGCCGGCGACGATCGGCTCCCGATGCATCCCTGGCCCGGCACCCTGTTCGAGCGCGATCCCAGCGGCCAGCTCGCCGTCCGCCGTATAAAGCGCAACCGCGCGCCCCGCCAGCTCGCCGACGATACCGGTCAGCCCAACGAGCCCAGCGCGCTCGCCGAGGGCGTGCAGAAGTCGTTCGGTGACGGATGCCGCGAGCGTCAGGCTTTCGAGGTCGGAACCGAGCAGCAGCGCGTGGGCCACCTGCGTGACCTCGATGAACGGCACGACGCCGTGCAGCAGAACGAGCGGCAACCCGACCCGGCGCGCTTCGTCGACGAGGTCGTCTGGTGCGACAGGAAACGTGCGTCCGAGCTCGAGCAGAAGGGCTGCGATGCCCACCTGAGCGAGATCGGCGATGTAGGCGCGACGCACCTCGGGGCTCAGCGCGACGAGACCGAGCCCCGTGGTCAACAGCACCTCCCCGCCCTGCAGCAGTGACGAGATCTCATAAATCTCACTCGAGTGCACCCACCGCACCGCCCGGCGGTCGAGATGCTCGCCGCTGACGATCTCAGGCCGAGCGCGGGCGAGAACCGGCAGCTCAAGCAGGTCAGTCACGGTCAGGATCATGACCAATACCCTCCCAGCAGGCGCGACAGAGTGTCAAGAGTTAACGCGGCAGAAATGACATTGTGTCCCTGCCGTCATGGGATGCCGTCACCCTAGTCTTCAAGAAGATCGACGGTCGTGTCGATGCGAACCCCGGTACCGCACCTGCCCAGACCCAGCCCGCCCCCGCAACTTGCCCCGCACCCACCCGAGAGAAGGCCACCATGCTGCACCACTCCTCCCGCCGCCCCGCCCGGCTGCTCGCCACGATTGGCGTGGCATCCGCCGCAGTACTCGTCCTCGCCGGGTGTGGCGGAACCACCGGCAATGAGGGCTCAGATGGTGGAGCAACCGGCGGCGGCAGCAGCGACGTTCCCTCGGTCTTCGGGGCGTTCGCGACCCCGCTCGAAGAGCCGTGGGACGGCGCAATTCACGCGGCACTCGAGTCGGCTGAAGAAGACGGCCTGATTACCTACGACCACACCGACAACCTGCACACGGCCGACGAAATGGAACGCGCGCTCCGCGATATCGCCACCAACCAGGCACCCGACATCATCATCGGTGACGCGTTCGCGGCTGAAGATGCTGTCCGCACGGTTGCGGCCGAGTTCCCCGACATCGCCTTTGCTTTCGGTTCGGGCGGCGAGGAGCAGTCACCAAACTTCAGTGTTTTCGACAACTGGATGCAGGACCCCGCTTACCTTGCCGGCATGCTCGCAGGCGGCCTGACTAAGTCCGGAACGATCGGCATTGTCGGCGCCATGCCGATTCCCGAAGTCAACCGCATCGTGAACGGTTTCATCGCAGGCGTCGAAGAGACGAATCCGACGGCGACGGTCACCGTGTCGTTCATCAACTCGTTCTTCGACCCCGCTACCGCGAAGCAGGCCGCTGAGGCCGCCATCGCCGGCGGAGCCGACGTCCTCTTCGCCGAGCGGGACGGCGTCATCGCTGCCGCCGAGGAGAACGGTATCCCCGTCTTTGGCATGATGGTCGACCAGCAGGAGCAGGCACCCGAACACGTCGTCTCGTCGCTGCTCTGGGACATGCGGCCCACCGTCGACGCGATCGTCGAGGCGGTCGCCGCCGGCGAGTTCGAGGCATCCAACCTGGCCGAGTACTCCTTCATGGTCAACGGCGGAAGCTCACTCGCACCGATCAACACGGGCACCGCATTTGAGATCCCCGCTGACCTGATCGACAAGGTCGATGCCCGCCAGGCCGAGATCCTCGACGGCAGCTTCGAGACGCCGGTGAACGAAGAAGCACCCGCCGGCTCGACGACGATCGGCGAGTAAGCGTTCCGTGATCTCCCGCACCACCGGGGCGGCGCCCGACGCCGCCCCGCACGACCCACATCCACTCGCCGAGCTTGTCGACATCACCAAGACCTTCGGTGCCGTCGTCGCCAATGATTCCATCTCGCTCGCCGTTAACCCCGGCGAGGTCCACGCTCTCCTCGGGGAGAACGGTGCGGGCAAATCGACGCTCACCCGCATTCTCTACGGCCTGAGCCAGCCCGACAGCGGTGAGATCCGCATCGATGGTGTGCCCACCCGTATCGATTCACCAGCGGATGCCATGGCATCCGGAATCGGAATGGTCACGCAGGAATTCTCGCTCGTCGACACGATGACCGTGACTGAGAACCTCATGCTCGCCGGTGTCGGACTTGGGCGGATCAGGCGCGCGGATGCTCGCGAACGGGTGCTCGCCGCTGCAGCGCGTATCGGTGTCTCCCTCGACCCGGATGCGCTGGTTGGGAACCTGTCCGTTGGCGAACGACAGCGGGTGGAGATCGTCAAGGCGCTGTTCCACGACTGCCGGGTGCTGATCCTCGACGAGCCGACCGCTGTGCTCGTGCCGCAAGACGTCGAGCTGCTCTTTGAATCGATCGACCGGCTCACCGCTGACGGCATGGGCGTTATCTTCATTTCCCACAAACTGCACGAGGTCACCCGCATCGCCGATCGGGTGAGCATCCTCCGGCGCGGCCGGATCGTCGCGTCCCGTCCGGCTGAAGGGCTCGAACCGCGAGACATCGCCGCCCTCATGGTCGGCTCGACCGCGCCGGTCGACGCGCCATCAGCAGCCCTCGCCACGAGCATCGGCCTGGAAGCCGATGACGCGTCAACGTCCGTGCCCGCCGCACCGACGGCATCCGTCCCTCCTGCTCCGGCAGAATCCGCACTCGAGATCGACGGCATCACCCTCGGCACCACAAGTTCGACAGTGCTCGACGGCGTCACGATTCGCGTCGGGCGCGGCGAAATCGTCGGCATCGCCGGGGTCTCGGGCAACGGGCAGACTGAGCTCGTCTCGGTGCTCTGCGGAACCCTGGCAGCGACCGGCGGATCCGTCCGCGTCGCGGGAACCGACATCACCGCGCTCGACCCCGGTCAGCGCATCCGCGCCGGGTTTGGCCGACTCACCGAGGACCGGAAGGGCAGCGTCATTCCCGCGCT
>JAZQRG010000154.1:0-4330 GCA_045629445.1 Mycetocola sp.
ACGCCTCCGGTAACGCCTCCGGTAACGCCTCCGGTCACGCCTCCGGTCACGCCTCCGGTCACACCGCCGGTGACGCCCCCGGTAACACCGCCGGTAACTCCTCCGGTTACGCCTCCGGTAACACCGCCGGTCACCCCGCCGGTGACGCCACCCGCGACCGAGAAGAAGACCACCCCGGTCGCTGACACTCTGCCCTCGACGGGAACCGACGCCGGCTGGGTCCTGCCCGTGGCCGGTGGGCTCGTCGTCGCCGGTGCCGCGCTGATGCTCGTTCGGCGGGCACGCCAGGCCTGACCACTGAGCTGAAGGAAGAAAGGCCCGGAGAATTCTCCGGGCCGATCTTCTGTTGCGGGTGGCTCCTAGCTCTCAGCGCCGCTCGATTCCACGGCATCCGTTCCGGGGTAGGTGCACTCGCCCCTGATGACCAGCCCATCCGGGGAGGCCGGGAGCGCTAAACGGCCCGGGCAGCCAGAGCTGCCAGGGCCCTTTTGTCGGTGAAGCGTTACTTCTGCTGACGTGCCTTCTCGTCGGCGAGGGCGCGCTGTCCGGCCTTCTTGTCGTTGATCCGTGAGTTCTCGGCACGCACCTCGGCCTGGGTGGCGCGCTCGGCCACGAGCCACGCCGGGGGAGCCTCAAGAAGCGCGGTGATCTCGGCCGTGGTGAGGGCGGCATCGTTCATCTCTGCGCGTGCGAGTCCGGAGACAGAGACGCCGAGCTTGCGTGCGACCTCGATGCGAGGGTGCGGGCCGTTCTTGCGTAGCTCGACGAGCCACTCCGGTGGTGAGGCGAGAAGCTCATTGAGCTGTTCGCGAGTGACCGGGTTCGAGCGGAATTCTTCGGGAGTTGCCGGCAGGTAGACGCCCAGCTTCTTAGCGGCCGTCTCCGGCTTCATCGTTTGGGGGGTCTTGTTCGTTGCCATGACCCCAGCTTAACTGCCAATCGGCGCTGTGGAGCGCGGGAGGCGGCATCCGTAATACCCTGAACAGACCGCCGCACACCGACGAGGTGGAGATGGAAGAGAAACGATGGATGCTGCCGAGACGACGGGACCGTCGTTCACCATCGCCTTTGTGCCTGGGGTGACCCTCGCCAAATGGGCAACTATCTGGCAGGAACGCCGGAAGGATCTGCCGCTGGCGTTCGCGCCAACCGCCGAAACGGATGCCGTCAGCGTGCTTCACGAACGGACCGCAGACGTCAGCTTCGTGCGGCTTCCCGTCGACGACACCGACCTCAGCCTGATTCCGCTGTATAGCGAGATCGCCGTCGTTGTTGTGCCCAAGGAGCACGAGATCGCAAAGTTCGAATCGGTGACCGTTGCCGATCTCGCCGGTGAACACCTGCTGCAGGACGTGGACACGGTGCCCGAGTGGCGCGACGTCGCGACCGAGGTCAGCGAGAAGACCCGTCGGCCGTTGCCGGAGATGCGGTCGATCGAGGACGCGATCGAACTCGTCGCTGCCGGTGTCGGTATCGTCATCGTTCCGCAGTCCGTAGCGCGCCTGTACGGGCGCAAGGATGTTGTCGCCCGCCCCGTCACTGACGTCGCTGAGACGCGCATTGGCCTCGCCTGGCTCGCCGATGAGACGACCCCGGATATCGAGGACTTCGTCGGTGTCGTTCGCGGACGGACGGCGCGGTCGTCCCGTGCCCCCCAGGAAGAACCGGAGAAGGCGCCACCGAAAGAGCGCAAGCCACAGCAGAAGCCCAAGGCGAAGCCGTTCACCCCGCGTCAGGGCCGTGCTCCGAAGAAGCTGGGCAAGGGCCGCAACCGCGGTCGCGGCGGACGTTCCTGACCCGTTAGGCGACGGTCGTTCCGAAAGCCAGGCCGAGCAGGTAGGTGATCGCGGCGGCTCCGTAGCCAATCGCCAGCTGGCGAAGCGCGCGCTTGAGCGGTGACGCTCCCGACAGCACACCGACAACGGCGCCGGTCATGAGCAGAGCGATACCAACGAGGACAGCGGCAACGGCAACGGCGGTGAGCCCCGTGAGCCCGAACAAGTACGGGAGCACGGGAATGATCGCGCCCGATGCGAAGAACAGGAAGCTTGAGAGCGCAGCGCCCCGCGCCGAGCCGATCGAATCACCGGTCTGAGCGGAGAGAGTGCCGGTATCGAGCCCGACGTGCACGCAGTCGAGGTTGTTGAGCACCTCGTGCGCGTGCTCAGCGGCCTGCTGCGGCGCCATTCCGCGCACCCGGTAGACGTACTGCAGCTCGTTCGCGTTCACGTCGAGCTGGGGGAGGACCTGCCGGGCGGTCGGGTCTGGCGTCGTCGAATCGAGCAGTTCGCGCTGCGACCGGACGGAGACGTACTCACCCGCGGCCATCGACAGGGCGCCGGCGAGCAGCCCGGCAATGCCAGCGGCAAGCACGACACCGGTGCCGACCCCGGTCGCGCTCATTCCGAGCACGAGGGCGAGGTTCGAGACCAGGCCGTCGTTCGCTCCGAAGACCGCTGCTCGGAAGGTACCAGACATGTTATTGCGTCCGCGCGCTGCGAGTCCGCGCACGATTTCGGTGTGCAGGCGTTCGTCAGCCGCCATCGCGTCTGTAGCGTCGGCATCCGCTTCATAGGGTGATCGTGATTCGGTGCGCTGCATCAGGGCGAGCACGAAGACCGAGCCGAACCGTTTCGCGAAGAAGCCGAGCAGGCGCGTGCGCAGAGCCGTGCGGGTGGGCTCGTTCGCGTGCTCGCCGAGGAGGTCGATCCAGTGGGCTTCATGGCGGCGTTCGGCCTCGACGAGCCCGAGAAGGATCGCCTTCTCCTCGCCGGTGCGCCTGTTGGCGAGCTCACTGTAAACGGATGCTTCGGCCCGTTCGTCTGCGAGATACTGTCGCCAGCGTTTGATGTCGGATGCCGTCGGTGCGTTGCGGGGGTCGGTCACGGTGCTGCTCCTGAATCGGGTGACCGACGATTCCGGGGTGCGGAAACTTCGGCCATCGTGAAGATGTGGCCGAAGGTCTCGCTCGCCCGCGGTGTGCGGGTGGGCTGCCGGGTCGAAAGACCAGTGTGTCGACAGACCGCGTCGCCGTTTCTGGAGTGAAGCGGCGGTGGGAACTACTCCCCTTCGCTGGCGATGAGTCTACCGCAGGTCTCTCCCGCGCCGCCGTGCTCGGTCAACTGGCGCGTTAATCTCGCGCGGCCGCCGCAATCACGGCGTGCAGGGTGCTGCGCAATGTGTCGAGTTCGTCGATGGACATGCCGAGTTCAGAGACGATTGTCGTCGGGATCGCCTCGGCCTCGCTGCGCAGCTGGCGACCGGCATCCGTCAGAGTGATGTCGAGCACGCGCTCATCAGCCCTGGACCGTTCGCGCCGCACCAGTCCGGCGGACTCGAGGCGTTTGAGCAGCGGCGACAGGGTTGCCGGTTCGAGTTGGAGCGCGGCACCGAGTCCCTTGACCGAGCGCGGGCTCTGTTCCCAGAGGGCGAGCATAACGAGGTACTGGGGGTGGGTGAGACCGAGCGGCTCGAGCACCGGGCGGTACAGTGCGAGCACGCTGCGGCTCGCAACAGCGAGGGCAAAACAGACCTGGTTCTCGAGCGCGAGCAGGTCGGGTGCCTCCGCGGAAACAGCCTCGGTATTCGTCACAGTCGGCCTCCTCTTTTGGCGGCGGGTGAGCAGACTTGCTCACTTTCAACGTACACTAATAGTTATGGCACGAAGTAAAAAGAAGAGGCCGGGCATCCGTGAGTCCGGTGGCTTCACCAACTGGCTCAACAACACGCTGCGGCCGTACATCGGCCCGCCTCCGCTCGGTCCTTTCAATGAGGAGCCGCTTCCGCCCGCCTCCGCATCGGCCTGCCCGCTGTGTGGCCGTCTCATGTCCGAGCACATCGTCGACCGCAGCGGTGAGCGGACCCAGCTGTACTGCCCGACCGGTGACGCCGAGGCGGCCAGCGCGTAGGCTCTCGCCATGGAGCATCCGCGGCTGTTCGAACCCGGTGACGCAATCGTCGATCGAGTGCGCCAGATCTGCGCGGAGTATCCCGAGTTTGCCGAAGTGCAGGCGTGGGGTCGACCCACATTTCGTGCGGGCAAGAAGCTCTTCGCTGTCATGGGCTCGTCGATGGATCGCCCCCACACGCTCGTGTTTAAGCCGGACCCCGCCGAGCGACCCGCCCTGCTCGAAGACGGGCGCTTCTTTATTCCGCCCTACTTCGGACCGGGCGGCTGGCCCAGTGTCGACCTCGGCCTCGAGAAGACCGACTGGGTCTTCATCGCCGAACTCATCGACGAGTCCTACCGCCAGATCGCGCTCAAGCGCCAGATCGCTGCGCTTGACGCGCGCGGACTGCGTTAACGCTTAAGCGAAAAGGGATGCCGTCC
>JAZQRG010000155.1:0-2443 GCA_045629445.1 Mycetocola sp.
GACAAGAATCGGCAACTCAGCCGAACGTCGGCGTCATCGCCATCAACGGTCAGGAGCGCGCGATGAGCAGTTCGTCGAGGACGATGGCACTGACATTGTCGCGCCCGCCGTTTTCAAGCGCCGCCTCGACCAGGGACCGAACAGCATCCTCCGGCGTCGGTGACTGCATGAGGAAGTGGCGAAGGCCGAAGTCAGTCAGCTCTTTGGTGAGCCCGTCCGAACAGACAAGCCATCGGGCTTTGTCCTGGGTGGGGACGTCGGTGTAGTCGGGGAGCGGTTCGTCGGAAAAACCGACCGCTCGGGTGATGACATTGCCGTGCGGGTGAGACTCGGCTTCATCGGGAGTGATTGCACCGATCGAGATCAGTTCCTGCACGACAGAGTGGTCGAGCGTTACCTGGATGAGCTCGTCACCGAGGAGGCGGTATACCCGCGAGTCACCGATATTGAAGACCGTCCAGGCCGGGACGTCGCCCTCGGGTCCGGAGAAGCCGAGGACAATTCCGGTCACCGTGGTTCCGGTTCCGAGGTCTGACTCCCCTACCTGTTCGAGCATGTCGTTGACGGCAGCGCGAAGGGCTTCTTCAACAGCACCACGATCGACGGCGTTCCCGGATTCGACCCGTTCAGCAAGCCGGGCGATCACAGCAGCGCTCGCCACTTCGCCGGCCTCGTGGCCGCCCATTCCGTCGGCGACGGCAAAAATGGGATACGCGACGATGAGTGCGTCCTGGTTCACCTGTCGCTTGCGCCCGGTGTCAGTCACGCTCGCCCAGGACAGCTGGAGCGACTGCCCGTTGGGCACGTCAACGACGTACGAATCGGTGCGCACGTCGATCTCAGTCACGCGGTCGTCCTCTCACGGTGCCAGAGCGAGTCGCCCCTTCCGTAGATGATACCGGCGGATTGAAGGTCGTGGTTCCCCTGGCCCGGCTTCAAAGGTCAATTGCAGTGCCGTCTGTCGCCTCAGGAGGCACTGCAAAGGCCCATTCCGGCAAGTGGCCTGCCGCCAGCATTGTGACGATCAAGTCAGCGAGGCCGTACGAGGGATCAATGTCGAGCGCCTGTTCGATCCACTTCCCGGCGACGGTGCCCGCTCCGAGCGCCCAATACAACCACCCGATCATGGTCAGCAACGGTGGCCGGGCGTCGAGGGGCAGGCGAGCTGCCGTGAACTTCAACAGGCTGATCGCCAGACGGATCCGCACCGGATTCGGCCGAGGCATATTCCAACCGCCAAGTGCGCCAGCCCCTGGCATCGCACTGATGTCTTCCCCGGCGGCGAACATCCGCTGGGTCAGGGCGCTCTCGTCGCCTGCCGACGTTCCCCAGCACCAGGTCATCAGGACGGTGTCCCTCGCCGCTGGACTCTGCACGAGAAAGGCGAGCAATGCCGCGCGGCTCGCCTTCTCATCGTCACCACCCGGGTTCTCGGTGAGAAGCGCATCAGCAAACGCGACAGCGTCGCCGTCGAAGTTGTACTCCCAGTAAAGCGCCGGAATCAGGTCCGTACTGCTCCTCACCGCGCTGAGTGCTGCAAACTTCGCCGTCACCCGCTCACGGCCAGCAGCATCCGCCTCCTCGAGTGTGGACTCAACGATCATGTCGGTGAGGGCTGGACGTTCTCCCGGCAGAAGGTGGTTTTGCCTGGCTTCCGCCTCCGCGATCAGGCCAAGTGAGCGTCCGCTCCGCGGCCCGTCGTCAAGGTAACTCCCCCACGCGTCTCGCGCGACGCAGAGGGCATCCCGCACGAGAAACCCGTTGTGACGCGCCCTCGTCGTCAGGCTGGCGATCAGCGCACGGCGAGGGGGTCCTGAGTACCGTTCAAAGGTGTCATCCGTGTACACCACAGGAACGATCGCATCCACGTCGGGAATGCGGCAGATCATGCCGAGCATTGTGGTCGTGAACGCCTTGCGCACCGGGGCGGGCGCGTCCTCGGCGGGCAGATCGAGGCGGAGCGCACCGCAGGTGCGGTTGCCGCGGAATGCAACGAGCACAATGCTGTTGCGGGGTGTGAACCCCGCAATGCTCGGGACGAGAGCGAGGAAGTCGTGAGCACCGTGTGCCGTGATGATCGTCGTCATCACGGCAGTCTTCCCCGCTCCGGCCATCTCCCCGATCCGGCCGCGATTCTGTGGACAATTCCGAAACGTCGGGTTCTGTGGAGAACGGTCCTCAGACCTCGTCGACGGTCGCCGCCTGCGCGAACTGGGAGTTGTAGAGCGAGTAGTAGGCCCCGCCAGCGGCAAGCAGTTCCGTGTGGGTCCCCTGCTCGACGATCGCGCCGGACTCCATCACGAGGATGAGGTCGGCGTCGCGAACCGTCGACAGTCGGTGCGCGATCACGAAGCTCGTCCGATCCTGCCGCAGCGTCGACATCGCCTTCTGCACGAGCAGTTCGGTGCGGGTGTCGACGGAACTCGTCGCCTCGTCGAGGATG
>JAZQRG010000156.1:0-7832 GCA_045629445.1 Mycetocola sp.
GGCCTCTGCGAGCTCGTGCAACACCTGTCGATCTTCGACTTTGTGGCAGTCTCAGGTTCCCTCGACAAACGCCTGACCGAGTACGTCGATCACCTGCATGAGCACTTCGTTGATCCGGTTACCGTCTCGAACGGGCATTACGTGCTGCCTTCCGCGCCTGGTTACAGTGCCGAACTCCACGCGGAGAGCGTCGATCGTTACCAATTCCCGCACGGGAGTTACTGGCTGGAGCGCGAAGCACAGGATGCGGCGGTCACCCCGCTCCCGCGTCCAACGCTCACGCACTTATAACCCCGAAGGGCGTGTCCGCTGGCGGGTCTTCCTAGATATCCGGGTCCGGCTGGATTTCCGGGACTGTCTCCGTGTCGGTCGAGTGTTCCGCCGCGAAAACCTCGACACCAAGAAGATGCGCAGCCATTCTGATACGCGCTCGTTCGGCGTCGCGCGTGCGCAGCGCGGCAAGGATGGCACGGTGTTCAGCGTGCGCTTCATCGACCGAATCGCGTTTGGTGATTGCGCGCCACAGGCGACCACGCAAGGTACGAGTCATCAAACTGTCGATCAAAGCGGCTAAGGCCGGGTTGCCGCTCGCTGTCGCGATGCGGCGATGGAACGCGGCGTCTGCGTCGATAAACGACTCAGGGTCGAGCTGCCCGGTAGCGAGTCCCGCGTCGATGTCCGCGAGAATAGCCTCGAGCGCATCGAACTCCTCTTCGCTGAGTCGCACTGCGGCGAGACCGGCCGACTCGGTTTCGAGCACACGTCGGACGGCGAGCAGATCAACTGACTTGGTCGCCTCCTGCAGCGCGGCCCAGAACTCAAGCGGCCGCAGCATCGATCCGGGATCGAGCTGGGTGACATAGGTACCATCCCCTTGCCGCGTCTCCAGTACTCCGAGCGTCGCCAGCGACCTGACAGCCTCACGGAGCGACCCTCGGGAAACTCCGAGCTGCGCTGCGAGTTCCTTCTCAATGGGGAGCCGATCACCGGCTTTGAGGTCACCGGAAGCGATCATCCGCTTGACGTGGTCGATCACGAGGTCCGATCGAGATCCAGGACCAGGAGGGGAGTCTTCGGAAGCCGTTGTCACTCTGTCAGTGTATGGCCCATGGTTGAGCAAGGGCGAGCACGGTGAACCGATAGTGCAGAAATAGGTCTAATGACTCGGCCCCTCTCCGGCCGGGCGAGCGCCACACCCCCGCGCGGCCATCATCCCAAGCCGCACAAAGGACGACACCACGTGGACGCACCCCGCCTCGTTGCCCCGTCGCTTCCGCAGCCACCGAAGCGAAAGACCAAACATTAGACGAACTTGGGCTCATGACCTCCGCAGAACGGTCGATACTGGTGCACCCGCAAGGCAGCTGCGCCCGTCCTAGCCACACCCGTCGCACAGCTGGCCCGCCGGTGACCCAGAGAAACCGAGCCACCGTCGCTAAAGATTGAATCAATTGCGCTCTCTGGAGCGTTACGCGTCGAAATGCATCTGGCCCTGGGCGCTGAGATTTCAGCGCGAAGCTGCATCGATTCACAGCCGAATGCCAATCAAACCCGCAGATTCCTGTGCCGGTGCGGGGTCGGCGCGGACGTAACCGACCTGCCCTTCAGTCGTCCTCAGAAATTCGTTGACAACAGATTGATCAGACGTTTAGGGTGAGGTGTGCCTACGCTGACGAGGAAAAGGAGAGTCCGGAGAATGCCGCGCTTATCGCTACTCAACCCGCGCGATCAGGAGACTCAACCGTTGCGCGTGACCCGCTGGGGTCGCTCATGGTGATTCCAGCTGGCGGTGCTGGCCTCGGGGTCGGCGGCGTAACCCGAAAGCTCCGCGAGCAGAGGAGCGAGCGCGGCTGGGCCGGCGCGAAGCGCAGTTTCCGTCGACACTGGCAGCTCTATCTGCTCCTGGTTATACCGATCGCGTACTTCATCATTTTCAAGTACATCCCGATGGCCAACACGGTTATCGCGTTCAAGGACTACAACGTCGTCGACGGCGTGTGGGGCAGCGACTGGGTAGGGCTCAAACACTTCGAGCGCTTCTTCAACAACCCCATATTCTGGCCGGTACTCAGGAACACTTTCCTGCTCTCCGCATACGTCGTGCTCGCGAGCTTCCCCATCCCGATCATCCTCGCACTCGCTCTCAACGAAGTTCGCTCGCGTTTCTTCAAAAACACAGTGCAGATGGTGACGTACGCGCCGTACTTCATCTCGACGGTCGTTGTTGTTTCGATGACCATCCTCTTCCTCTCCCCCCGGCTGGGCATCGCTGCCGATGTCACACAGTTCTTCGGCCTCGGGACCATCGACTTTTTGAGCAACCCCGATTACTTCCGACACATCTACGTCTTCAGCGACATCTGGCAGACGATGGGCTATTCAGCGGTCATTTACCTTGCTGCCCTCGCCGGCATTGATCCGACACTCTACGAGGCCGTTCGAGTCGATGGAGCGAGCCGATGGCAGAAAATCATCCACGTCGACATCCCGGGCATCCTCCCCACTGCAATGATCATCCTCGTTCTCGGCGTGGGCAACGTGATGGCAATTGGATTCGAAAAGGCCTACCTCTTGCAGAACAGCCTCAACATCTCGCAATCCGAAATCATCCCCACCTATACCTACAAGGTCGGACTCCTGAGCGCCGACTTCAGCCAGGCGGCGGCAATCGGACTCTTCAACGGTGTCATCAACCTCGTTCTTCTGCTCGGGGTTAATGCCGCTGTCAAACGACTGACGGGAAACGGATTATGGTGAGCTCAACGCTCGAGGACCGCCAGCACGGCACCACTAAGCCTCGAATCTCCAAACCGCGCTCGGCACATGACACGAAGCGGATCAAGAACTCGCCGACCGACCGGGTCTTCATGCTCGGCGTCTACATCCTGCTGGCGACGTTTCTCCTGGTCGTGCTCCTCCCCCTTCTCTATATCGTTGCAAGTTCCTTCAGTGACCCGCTCGCCGTCTCGTCCGGCAGGGTCACCTTCTGGCCCATCGACTTCACCCTCGAGGGCTACCAGCGAGCGCTCAGCGACAATTCGATTCTCACGGGATTCGGCAACTCGCTGTTTTACACCCTTGCCGGGACGGTGATCAGTGTCGTCCTTACCGTTGCCGTCGCGTATCCGCTGTCCAGAAGCAGCTTGTGGGGCCGTCGGGGAATCACCTTCTTCCTGGTGTTCACCATGCTCTTCGCTGGCGGCATCATCCCCACCTATCTCGTTGTGCAGAACCTGGGGATGCTCGACACTCGGTGGGCGCTCATCCTGCCTCAGGCGATCGGAGTGTGGCAGGTCATCATTGCGGTGGCTTTCTTCCGCTCCTCCATCCCTGATGAGCTCTATGAAGCAGCACAGCTCGACGGCGCCAGCGATTTGCGTTTCCTGTGGTCGGTCGTGCTTCCGCTTTCGAAGCCGTTGCTGGCCGTGATCGCGCTCATGTATGCGATTGCCCAGTGGAACTCGTATTTCGATGCGTTGCTTTACCTCCGAGATCCGAGTCTCTATCCATTGCAACTCGTGTTGCGGAACGTGCTCATTCTGAATCAGGCCGCACCGGGACTCGACGCCGCCGCTGCGATGGAGCGCCAGCAGCTCGCCGACCTTATGAAGTACTCCCTCATCGTCATCTCCACGGTGCCGGTGATGCTCGTGTACCCCTTCGTCGCCAAATTCTTCAACAAGGGAATCCTGATCGGCGCCGTCAAGGGCTGAGCAAAGCGCATACGTACACCCCACTGTCCCGGATGTTCCCGGAACCCTAAAGAACCGTCCCATTTCCTAGAGAGGCAAACGTGTTTACACAATCACAGTCCGGCACAGCCGAACGCCGCTGGCGCTCCTTCGGGGCCGTTGCGGTGGTCGCGGCGCTCAGCGTCGCACTCGGCGGCTGTACCGCCGACGACGGCAAGGACCAGGAAGTCATCACCATATTTGGCGAGCAAGGCGGCCAGATGGACCTCAACACCAACTCGTTCACTCTGGAGCTGGAAAAGAAGTTCGGTGTCGACATCGACTTCCAGACCACCGGTTACGATTCCGGGGCTGCAACCGAAGCGAGGCAGATCTCGCTGGCCGGTGGCGAGTTGCCCGAGGCCTACATGCTCGTCCCGTGGGCCTCACAGTTCACCCAGGCGGAATTGCAGCGCTACGGCGATCAGGGGGTTATCCTTCCCTTGAACGAGCTCATTGACGAGCACGCGCCGAACATCGTCGATGCGCTCGCTGCGGAGCCCGGGTTCGAGACCCTCGCGACGGCGCCTGACGGGAAAATTTGGGGTCTGCCGCAGTGGAACGATTGCTACCACTGCTCCTATCCATACAAGTTCTGGATCAATACTGAATGGCTCGCCAACCTGGGGCTCGACATGCCGACGACTCCTGACGAGTTTTTCGACACCATGACGGCATTCAAGAATGGTGACCCCAACGGCAACGGTCTCGCGGATGAGATCCCCATCACGGGCAGCGCCCAGTGGTCGATTGTGCCGTACATCATGAACGCGTTCATCCAGAACTCGTTCAACACGGGCGCTGGCGCCAACAGTCAGCCGATCTCACTGGGACTGGACGGCGACACGGTACAGATGCAGACGATGCAGGACGGCTGGCGTGAGGGCCTGAAGTTCCTGAACAAGCTGTGGGCCGCAGGACTGGTCGACTCGGCGTCGTTCTCGCAGGGCGGCGACACCATGCAGGCCACCGGTAACACGGCTGGAGTGCCGGTCGTCGGCGGCTTCACAGCCATCCACACCGGCATCGGAATGAGCATCGGCCAGGAGGACGGGCGCGAGTACCAATACAACGCGATGCCACCGCTCAACGGTGCCGACGGTCAGCTCACGACGTATCAACTGCCGAGCGTGCCCGGCGCAACTTTCGTGATCACCAAGGCGGCAGACGAGGTGGAGCAGAAGATCATCATGGAAATGATGGACTACATTTTCTCGCCCGAAGGTCACGTCCGTGCCCAGCAGGGTGAAGAGGGTATCGGATGGCGAGCGGCCGAGGAGGGCGAGATCGCGCTCGACCCCGAACTCGAACCCACCTTCGTCGACATCCCGCCGGATGAGGAAAACGAGAAGGACTACAACGGCAGCTGGGGCCCAATGGGCCAGGTGTTCGACACCACCGAGTTCCGAAACTCTCAGGTACAGCCGATGGACATCAACACGGAGGAAGGCTTCGAGCGTCGACTCTTCGAGGCGACAAAACTGTACGAAGGCCTGGAATCCGATGCTACGTTCCCCTACTGGAACCTGTGGGTTCCTCTCGAGGAGGCGAGCGAGCTCGCTTCGCTCACAACCAATATCGAGAGCAACGTCGCGACGGCCACCGCTGAATTCACGACCGGGGTGCGTGACCCCAACGACGACGGCGACTGGAATGCCTACCTTGACGGCCTGAAGGGCCTCGACGTCGAGCGTTACATCGAAATCTGGCAGGCGGCGTACGACGCCGCCAGTTAGTCGAACTGGAGAGATGGGGGCGGGGCTCACGCCTCGCCCCCATTCTGTGCCCGCCACGAAAATCGAAGGACTCCGTCATGTCGAACACCGAGATCATTACCTGGCGCCCTGGGTCGGTCGAGCTTGACCTCGATCTCGGCGTAGGTTGCGCTCCCGCCGTCCTGCGGCTCGCCGCAGCGGGCGACACCCGCTCGTCGTCTCCGGGTGCGTCTCTGCCGATCGCAGAGATTCATCTCGGGGGTGAAGGGTCGGGCACCTCGTCATCTGAACGACTGATGGGCAGTGCCGTCGGGCTCCGTCTGCGCACCGTGGGCCACCGGACGTGGGAGGCGGATGGCATGGCCCACCTCGAGGTGACCGCACGGGACGCTGTGTCGGAGATCCTCGTAAACGTGCGATGGTCAAGCTGGCCGGACCTCGCGGTCGTGCGCAGCGTGACCGAGGTCGTCGCCGGCGGGAGCGGTGTCGATCTGCGCGCCGTCTCATCCGTCGCTCTCGGCGGGATCACCACACCGGGTTCAGAATGGTGGCACGATCACGAGGTTGGCTTCGCCCACAACACCTGGTTTCGGGAGATGGTGTGGCAGCGTCGCACCCCAGCCGAGCTGGGACTTGACGATACGGGATTGCGCACGTGGGGCATCCCCAGTTCTCGCGCCTCGTTCGCGATCGGCCAGCGTGGAAGCTGGTCGACCGGAGGGCACCTGCCGATGGGAATCATCCGGTCCAACCGCGACCGGCGGGCGCTGCTGTGGCAGATCGAGCACAACGGCGCGTGGCGCTGGGAACTCGGCGACCAGGGCGATGCGCTCTACCTCGTGGCGAGCGGGCCTACCGACCAAAGCGCGGCGTGGACTCGCCGGCTCGCACCCGGCGAACGGTTCGGCTCGGTACCCGCGACGCTCGTGCTCGGCGAGGGCGACGAGGCCGTCTTCGGAGCACTAACCAAGGCACGCAGGAGGGTACGCCGGTCGCACCCCGACCATGAGCTCCTGCCGGTGATCGTCAATGACTACATGAATGCGCTCATGGGCGACCCGACCGCGGAAAACCTGCCGCCGTTCATTGACGCCGCTGCGCGCGCCGGCGCTGAGGTCTATTGCATCGATTCCGGCTGGTACACCGATGGTGCGACGTGGTGGAACGATCTCGGAGCATGGGAACCGTCGTCTCGACGCTTTCCGAATGGCCTTGACGCGATCACACGCTATATCCGCGATGCGGGTATGGTTCCCGGGCTCTGGCTCGAACCGGAAGTCGTGTCGGTTTCGAGTCCGGTGGCGGACCTCCTGCCAGCCGAGGCGTTCTTCCAGCGAGACGGCAAACGTGTCATCGAGTCGGGTCGTCTGCAACTGGACTTCCGGCATCCGGCTGCCCTCGCGCACGTGGATTCCGCGGTAGAGCGGCTCATCGCTGACCTTGGGCTTGGTTACCTCAAGTTCGATTACAACATGGACGTCACGCAAGGCACTGATGTTAACGCCGACAGCCCTGGCCACGGGCAGTTCGGTCACCAGCGCGCGTTGCTCGACTGGGTGCGCAGCCTCATGGACCGACACCCGGCGCTCGTCATCGAGAGCTGCGCCAGCGGCGGACAGCGAATGGATGCCGCGACACTCGCGGTGCACCCGGTGCAGTCCACGAGCGATAATCAGGACCCGTTGTTTACGGCGGCAATCGCCGCGGCGGCTCCGACGGCTGTCACTCCCGAACAGGGCGCGGTGTGGGCCTATCCCGATCCATCGTGGTCCGATGAACGCATCGCATTCTCACTCGCCAGCGCGCTGCTCGGACGAGTGCACCTTGCTGGTCGGCTCGACCGACTTTCAGATGATCAAATGCAGCTGGTCCAGGAAGCGATGGCCGCCTACCGCTCCACACGCGGCAGGCTGGGCGCGTCGGTGCCGTTCTGGCCGCTCGGGCTGCCCGGCTGGCACGACGCTGTGGTCGCTCTCGGGATGCACGACGATGACGGCGAACTCCTCACGGTCTGGCGCCGGTCAGGATCGACGACCGTGCGGCTGCCGCTCCCCCGGTACGCCGGGAGCCCACTCACTGTGGATGTCGTGTTTCCGACAAGCCTGCAGACGAGCATCCACTGGGACCCCGACGCCGGCGAACTCGTGCTTGACCTGCCAGTCGAGCCCGCGGCGCGCACTCTGCTGCTGAGAAGCCCGCATCAGGTGTCCCCGACACTGCCCACACGAGAGTAGGTACGACATGAACAAGCTCATCACTGCGAACACCCCGATCCGCGTTGTTGTTTGGGGCGAGAACCGCCACGAGCAGGAGCAGCCCGAAGTGGCCGCGATCTATCCGACCGGAATGCACACCACCATCAAGGAGGGCATCGAGGAGAACCTCG
>JAZQRG010000157.1:0-4546 GCA_045629445.1 Mycetocola sp.
AGTGCCCCTGAGCCCCGAGTTTCGAGCGCCGGGCGCAGTGGGGCTGGCCTGGTGGGTCAGGGGTCGGGCGTTCGCTCAGTGCTGCGGCTCCGGTGCCGGCAACCGCCGCTGCAACTCCCGAAGATCATCGGCGTCGAGTGCGATCCACGGACCTGCCGGGTTGATGACAAGGCCACCGGATGGCTCAGTGAGTGCGTCCTCGCAGATGCGGCTCACCTCCACCGCGGCGAGTGCGGCCTCCGGGTGCCGCGCGACCAGCTCGGCCGCCGAAGTGAACGCCAGTCGCGCTGGTGTACCGGCCGGTGTTGTCGACGTGGCGACCTGCGTCACGGCCCTTTCGCTGTGGGCGTTATCTCGAGGGGCCGTGCTCACAGTTTTACTCGGTATCGTCGGTTCTGCAGATTTTCCCCACCCGAAAGCGAGCGGATGCCAGACAGCCCGATTTCGGCGACGCCGTACGAGGTCCTCGGTGTGAGTCCGACGGCCGACCAGGACGAGCTTCGGCGTGCCTACCGCAAGCTCATGAGGGAGACCCACCCCGACACCGGCGGGAGCGCGGCGCGCTTCACCGCCGTGCAAATCGCCTGGGAGCGGATCGGCACCGTCGAGGGTCGTGCGGCATACGACCGCGGTCGATCGAACGGATCGACGAGCGCAGACGAGCACCCGACCTGGGCGGCATCAGCGTCGCGCCCCCAGGCCGACTCCCGGCCGAGGGCCCGCTCATACGGCCACCCGGGTGGCTGGCGCCGCGAGCGGTACCTCCGGCTCATGCGCGAGTGGACCGGCCGCGGTGTCGACGCCGACCCCTACGACCCCGCGCTCGTGCGCACGGCGCCGCGCGAACTTCGGCACCTGCTCGCCGACGCGCTCGCCGAGGAGGCGACCGCTCGAAGCCTCACCGAGCTCGGCCTCGGCTTCACCGTGTGGCACGACGTTGCAACCGGCGCACCGGACGAGAAGATCGACCACATCGTGCTCGGCCCCACAGGGCTGTTCGCTCTCCTCTCGGAGGACTTCGGCGGACCGGTCAAGGTCAAACGCGGCGAACTCATCGGCGAAGCCGTCGCCGGTGACCGCCCGATGCACGACCTTGCCGCTCGCGCCAAGGTCCTCTCCCGGTCGCTCCGCACCCGCTTCACCGCACTCGTGATCGTCCTCCCCGACGATGCACTCGAAGAGTCGGTCGTCGAGCTCGGCTCGAGTCGAGGCGCTGCGACCCTCGCTGTCCGCGCGTCCTACCTGCCCGGACTCATGCGCAACGGCCTTCCCGGCATGGACCGTGCGGGCGGAAATGAACTGTTCGACGTCCGAACGAAGCTGCAGAACGGCATCCGCTTCGTCGAATAGCGCCCGCTAGTGCAGGGCGCTACCGGCGAACGACGATGCCCACCGCGACGGATGCCGGTGCTCCGGCGCCGTTATCGCCCGCGTCGACAGCCCGGAGTGGGGGCTGCGCCGCCCTGTGCTCAGCCCTAGTGTCGTGCCCGTGCCAGATACCGCCGAGTCCACGTTCATGCGCGACCGCACTGCCGGTCAGGCGGTCATCGCGGAGTTTCTTCGCGAGCAGGCGCTGGTTCCGCCCCGAACAGCCGTCGCGCGCCTGTTCGGTCGGTCCCCCCTCAGCACGGAGAGCAGGCCCTGGTACATCGGCGCGGAGGGTGAAATTGCCGTCGGTCGGGAACTCGCGAGGCTGAAGGACGGGTGGGTCGTTTTCCACGCTGTGCCGGTCGGGACGAAAGGGTCAGACATCGACCACGTCGTGGTCGGCCCGGGTGGGGTCTTCACGATCAATACAAAGCACCACTCGGGGAAGAACATCTGGGTGGCCGGGCGCACCTTCATGGTGTCGGGGCAGAAGCAGCCGCACATCCGCAACGCTGAGTACGAGGCCACGCGCGTGACGAAACTGATCCGTGAACGGATGCCGCTGGTTGCGCCGGTGCACCCGGTGGTTGCGATCGTCGATCCGAAACAGATCACGATCCGGGAGAAACCCGAGGTCGTGGTCGTGCTGAATGCAGGTCGCCTGCGGCGGTGGCTGGAGAAGCGCCTTCAGGTGCTCAGCCTTCCAGAGGTAGCCGCGCTCGTGACCCTGTTGGACAACCCGGATGTCTGGGGCGTTGCATCCGATTCCCACTTGGACCGTGACGCGGAGTTTTCCCGGCTGGACCGGGAAGTGCGATCAGCGCGCACCAGACGAAAGCTCTGGGCTGGCGTGGGGACGCTCGGACTCATCGGAATGCTGATCGGCGCCGGGCCCATCGTGGTGGATCTGTATGTCGCACTGATCACTTCGCTGCTGCCCTGAACCGTTCATAAAACGGCATCCGCTTCGTCGAATAGCGACCGCTAGAGGGGCACCTACCCCCTGCAGGTGCCCACTCGACTAGCAGCGGTGCACGCGAGGCGCGCACCTTCTCTTTCCCCCGAAAGAGTTCTGAATCCGACAGAGTCGGAAGCTTCCCACCCCCGTAGGGGGGATCTGGACTCAACATAACCCGGAAGCGCCGCGCCCCGCAAACTGAATGGACGGCCCGGGCCAAACGGCCCTTGCCGCTGTCGTGACAGTGGGCATACCTTTGCCGCAAGCGAAAGGACCCGACGATGCCCAGCTCCCTGCCGGAACCGATTGCGCGCCTCATCGCTGCCGTGAACGACGGCGACACGGATTCCTTCGTTTCGACGTTCACGCCGGACGGAACCGTCAGCGACCGCGGTCGTGCACTCACCGGCCGCGAAGCCATTCGCGCCTGGTCCGATCGTGAATTCATCGGCGTCGGAGTGACCATTGATGTCACGGCGGAAATCACCACGCGCGAACATGCGACGGTGACCGCAACGGTTCTCGGAGGCGGGTTCACCGGCCGGAAGCATCTGAGCTTCACCGTCGCTGACGGTCTCGTCGCCGACATGGTCATCGCTGACTGAGGCTGCTCGGACGACGTAACCGGCGGCATCCGTTCTGGAGGATCTGATCACGGGGATGCTGCCGCATCGGCTGAGCTCGCAGGCCTCCCAGACGGGTGTCTATCGCCCCGAAATACCGCCCCACTAGGCTGGGGGCGCCGCCCGACCTTCGGCGACCGAGGAGAGTCATGGAATTGCTAGGTATCGTTCTGAGCCCGATCATCGTGGCGGTCGTGGTGGGTATTGTCCTGCTGATCGTCATCATCATGTTCATCCAGGGCCGCTACAAGATCGCGCAGCCCGACGAAGCGATCATCGTCACCGGCCGCCGCGCGCGCAAGTCGCTCGGAGCTGACGGACGCACAATCACCGACCTGACCGGACAGAAGGTCGTGCAGGGCGGTGGCGTTTTCGTCATCCCGTTCCTGCAGAAGCAGTTCTCGATGTCACTGCGCTCGCGCGCGATCGGCATTCAGGTCGTGGCACAGACCCGCAACGGCGTGACGATCCGCATCGAGGCGGTCGCGGTCGTCAAGGTCGGCGACAGCGACGGCGCTATCCGTTCCGCAGCCCAGCGCTTCCTCGGCCAGGACCAGCACATCGAACCGTTCACCCAGGAGGTGCTCTCGGGTTCGCTGCGCTCATCGATCGGTAACCTCACGGTCGAGGAGATCATCCGCGACCGCGCCGGCCTCGCCGAGCAGGTCATCGAGGCAGCACGCACCTCGCTGCTCAACCAGGGACTCGACGTCGACACCTTCCAGATCAAGGAAATCGCCGACGACAAGGGCTACATCACCGACCTCGGTCGTCCGGAGCAGGCGCGAGTTCGCCAGGCCGCCGAGATCGCCGAGTCCGTGTCGGCGCGTGCGTCGGAGCAGGCCCGCATTGAGGCCGCCGAGGCCATCGCTGACGCCAACCGCGAACTCTCGCTGAAGAACGCGTCGATCAAGATGGAGACCGACAAAGCGCTCGCCGAGGCTGAGGCCTCGAAGCCGCTCGCTGAAGCGTTCGCCCAGCAGGGCATCCTGCAGCAGCGCGAGGTCACCGCCCAGCGCGAGACCGCCCTGCGTGAGCAGCAGCTCAACGCCGACGTGCGCAAGACGGCGGATGCCGAGTCGTACCGTATCCGCCAGATCGCGGACGCGCACGCAGCCCAGGTGGTTGCAGAGGCCAAGGCAGACCGCGACCGTCGTATCGCCGAGGCCGAGGCAACCCGCGCCGAGGGTGAGGCTGAGGCAGCCGCGATCTTCGCCAAGGGTGAGGCTGAGGCACGCGCGACCGAGCTGCGCGTCGCCGCTCTTCGCGACGAGTCAGAGGCTCTGCTGCAGCAGCGCGCGATCGAGATCCTGCCCGAGATCGCCAAGCAGCTCGCCGCTCCATACGCGGCCATCGACAACCTCACGGTCATTTCGACCGATGGTGCGTCACAGCTGTCGAAGCAGGTCGTCGGCAATGTCACCGAGGTCACCCAGTTGCTGAAGGACTCGACCGGCATCGACCTCGCGAGCCTCCTCAACGGCTACGTCGGCGGTCGCTCGGCGTCTGCCGCAGGGAACAAGGGTGTGACGGCCGAGGCGCCTGCTGCTCCCGCTGCCTCCGCCCCGCCCCCCGCCTCCGCCCCCCCCAGCCCGGG
>JAZQRG010000158.1:0-1807 GCA_045629445.1 Mycetocola sp.
CCCGCAGACTCGGCCGCATCCGACGACGCCGACGGCGTCTCGTACGTGACCCCGCTGGTTCGTCGCCTCGCGCAGCAGCAGGGCGTCGACCTGTCCACCGTCACCGGCACCGGCGTGGGCGGACGCATCCGCAAGGAAGACGTCCTTCAGGCCGGTCAGGCAGCATCCGCTTCGACCGCTCCCGAAAAGGCAGCACCGCTTGAGATCTCACCGCTGCGTGGAACCACGAAGCCGATGTCTCGCCTCCGCAAGGTCGTCGCCGAGCGCGCCGTCGTCTCAATGCAGACGTCAGCTCAGCTCACGACGGTAATCGAGGTCGACGTCACCAACATCGCGACGCTGCGCGACAAGGTCAAGGGCGACTTCCTCTCGAAGACGGGCAACAAGCTCTCCTTCCTGCCGTTCTTCGTCAAGGCTGCCGCCGAGGCTCTCACCGCGTACCCCGTCGTCAACGCGACGATCGACGGTGACTCGATCGTCTACCCCGACCACGAGAACATCTCGATCGCCGTTGAGACCGACCGCGGACTGCTCACTCCCGTTGTGCGCAGCGCGACCGACCTCAACATCGCCGAGACCGCCGCGCAGATCGCGGACCTCGCCGAGCGCACCCGCCAGAACAAGCTCAAGCCGGACGAACTGTCCGGTGGCACGTTCACGGTGACCAACACCGGATCGCGTGGGGCGCTCTTCGACACCCCCGTCGTGTTCCTCCCGCAGTCGGCCATCCTCGGCACCGGCATCGTTGTGAAGCGCCCGGTCGTTCTCAAGGCTGCAGGCCAGGACGTCATCGCGATTCGCTCAATGGTGTACCTCGCCCTGTCGTACGATCACCGCATCGTCGATGGTGCGGATGCCGCCGGTTACCTCGTTGCGGTAAAGAACCGCCTCGAGGCCGGTAAGTTCGAGGCTGACCTCGGCATCTAGTCACAACTCAGTCGGGATCCGCAAGATCCCGCAGTCGCCAGCCGGTGCCCGTCTTCATCACGAGGACGAGCACCGGCTGGTTTGCTGTTTCGACGGGTTCATGCACCCGGAAGAGCACCGCATGCCCTGTCTGCTGCAGCAGCTCCGTCTCCGGTGCGGTGAGCACGCCGTGGTGACCCGCCAGTGGCGCCGACCCGTTCGTACGAATCGCGTGCAGGTCGGTCGCTTCAGCGGCTGAGCCTGGCTCGTCGACGAGGTGAAGACAATCGCTGCTCGTGCTGGCCAGACATCGCGACCGGACCGCGAGGAGCGCTGACAGGGCCGCAGCCGGATCGTCCGCAGCGACGGCAGCGAGCTCGGCCTCGGTCGGCTCGACGCGGGCCAGAGCAGCACCAGGCGCTGCCGGCGAGTGGCTGGCTGCCGTGCCGGAGGCGGGGACGAGCGACAGCCCGCCCCACACGCCGAGGATCGCTACGACGGTCGTGACGAGGAGAACCGTCGCCCGCCCCCGAACCGCACGCCCCGCCCATCCGGCCACGCCTGCGGTCCGTGCCCTGATGTCCCGCGCGAGCACTGAGGAATCGACGAGTTCGGCGATCGAATCGATACCGGTGCCGGTGAGTACCCGGGCCAGCCAACCGGGTTCATCGGTGACACGCGCCTGGTGTCGTCCGGCCACGCCGGTCATTCGCGACACGGCGACGTCCGCAGCCTCCGTCGCCGCTGACGTCACACACGGCGCGGGCTCGAGGTCGACCGGAGGGGGTTCGGCGAGAGCAAAGAGCCGGAGGTCGAGCTGACGGAAGAACGACTCACCGTCGTCGGGCGTTCCGATGGTCCTGTCGACCCAGCGAAGCAATGTTTCGACAACGTCGGTGGG
>JAZQRG010000159.1:0-2044 GCA_045629445.1 Mycetocola sp.
ACGAATCCGACCGCGAGCACAGCGACCCCGATCGCGATACCGAGCGGCGGCAGCGTGGCAACGAGGACGAGGCATCCGATCATTCCGAGCACCTGGAGCCAGCGCGGGAACCGCCGGTCGGGCCGCTCCTGCGTGAACGCCGCCAGGTTCGCGACGAAGTAGTACAGCAGCACACCGAACGACGAAAACGCAATTGCCCCGCGGACGTCGACGAGGACTACGAGGGCGATGACGGCGAGACCGAGCGTGAGTTCGGCGCGGTGTGGCACCCGGTATCGCGGATGCACCGCCACAAGGAAACGCGGAAGGTCACCCTCTCGCGCCATCGCGAGAGTGGTGCGCCCAATGCCAGCGATGAGGGCGAGCAACGCACCGAGGGAGGCCGCGGCCGCGCCGACCTGGACGACGGGAGAGGTCCAGCCCCACCCGCTCGCCGCCGCAACGTCGATGAGTGGAGCAGATGATGCGCCCAGGGCTCCGGGCCCGATCGTGCGGAGAGCAACGACGGCGACAACCGCGTAGACGAGAACCGTGAGGCCGAGCGCGAGGAGAATCGCCCGCGGAATGGTGCGGGCCGGGTTCGTCACTTCCTCCCCCATCGTCGCGATCCTCGCGTAACCGGCGAAGGCGAAGAAGAGAAGGCCAGCGGACTGGAGAACGCCGTACAGCCCGAGATCACGGAAGCCGGGCGACCATTCGCCCGGCATCGTGCCTGCCGAGACGACGTCGACCGATGCGGCGGGGGCAGACAGGCCCGCCGCCACGACGATTGCGAGCACGATCAGCGACAGGACAACAAGCATCCGGGTCAGGAATGCGGTTCGGGTGACCCCGAAGTAATTGACGAGAACGAGGCTCGCGACGGCGAGAACCGCGACCGGTTTCTCCCAGCCCTCGGGAGCCGCGTAAGCGGCGAAGGTGAGCGCCATGGCCGCGCAGCTGGCGGTCTTGCCGATCACGAAGCTCCAGCCGGCGGCGAATCCCCAGTTCGCACCGAGCCGTTCCCTGCCGTAAACGTAGGTTCCTCCGGACGCCGGATATCGGGCGGCAAGCTGGGCGGATGCCGTTGCGTTGCAGTAGGCGATGATCGCCGCGATTCCGAGACCGACGAGCAGTCCCCAGCCGGCCACCGCAGCGGCGGGCGCGAAGACGGCGAACACTCCGGCACCGATCATGGAGCCGAGGCCGATAAACACGGCGTCGCCGAGGCCGAGCCGGCGGGCGAGGGGAGAGTTCGAGCTCACGCGGATAACTCAACCACGGCTGGAGACATTCTCCCGGTCAACCTCGTCGGTCTGTACAGCCTCCGTGGCGGTCGCTGCACGGCGCTCCGCCCGGTTCACCAGAGTGGCGGCCGTGATCGCTGCGCCGATGCCGGCGACCACCCCGAGCATGAAATAGCCAGGCAACCAACCCGGCGCGCTTTCGACCAGGCCAACGGCGAGACACCCAGCTAAGACAGCTAACCCGGCACCGATCCCGGCCCAGGAAACCCGCACTATCGGCAGTCTTTCGAGCCTGCGATCAACGACGGAAACCGCGAGCACGCCGCCGAGGAATGCGGTGAACGAGATGGCCACTCCAATGAGACCGTATTCGAGCATCCAGACCGCCACATCAACGGGCGTGAGATATGAACGCCAGTCCGGGTTGCCGGTGAGAGCCAACAACACGAATGCGGTCGCGCCCACAACGAAGCCGAGAAGCGGCGACTGCCACGCGAGGCGGCGATAGCGGCGAAACATGGCTGAAGCCTATCGCCACGCAAACTTCGCCGAGCTACACCGGCAGCTCGTCGAGTTCCTCGTCGTCTTTCCCGTCGGAGACTCCCGTTGCGAGCGTCTCGCCCCGGAAGAACGCCGGCCGCCGGATGGCCTGGATGATCATGATCACGATGCCGGACACGATCACGGCCATACCGAGGATGAAGACCAGCCCGACTCCCCCGATGTTCGATCCCGAGCCGTATTCCGGGTCCATGCTCTCGATAATCGTCGTGAAGAAGAGCACGGCGAGGATGATCCCACCGACGAGCGGGAACAGC
>JAZQRG010000160.1:0-1811 GCA_045629445.1 Mycetocola sp.
GCCGCAGAACTGGCAGAGAAAGTTGACGACCACGAGGACCTTGTTCCGCAGGGTCGTTCCGAAGATAAGGAGCATCCGTAGAGTGTATGGACCTCGCGGCTGGGTGAGTGAGGGGTTGCATCCCCGGCGTTGATCGCGCAACACCCGACGCGGCGTTCACCTGGCCGGATTGCCAGATCCCCTGCGCGAGGGAACTGACGACCGATCAGGCGATCATCATATGGTCGTCGTTGCCGGGCAGAGCGTCCCGTACGTCAGGCTCAGCGTTGACCCGGACATCCCGGAACACGAAAGGAATGCCCTGCGCGGTCCAGAGCGACGCGCGATCCATCAGCTGCGCGTGAACGTGGGGCTCACTGGTGTTGCCCGTGTTTCCACAGGCGGCGATCGGCTGCCCAGCCACGACCGTGTCGCCTTCGGCAACGAGAACCGAACCCTGCTTCAGGTGGGCAACCAGTGCATACACTCCGTCGGCACCACGGATGGTTACATGATTGCCGACGATAAAACCGGGGCCACCGAACTCACGGATCGACCCTTCGACCATCATGTAAACCACGCCCAGCCAGGTCGAGCGCGCCCGGTGGTCCCGCTGCCAGTCGCTCGCGTGTACGACGACACCGTCGATCATCGCTCGCACAGGCTCGCCGAACGCGGGATAGTCCTGCACCGGTCGCATCGCTGACCCCGAACCGAAAACGGGTCGCTGCTGGTCGGCCGGCTCATACACAAGGTCGATCGCAAAAGCCTGCCCATACGCACGGATGCCGTGGCTCGGCACTTTCGTCTGGGGACTGTTCATCCCCATCCAGCGCCCGGTGACCGGGGAGGTGACCGGGAGCGGAGGGCGCACGGGGAGCCTCTTGGCCGCGAGCGCGATGCTGAGAAATGCGGTGAGCAGCCCGAGAGATCCCACCACGGGGAGCAACGCGAACACTGTCTCCAGTGGTCCGCCCTGGACCATCCGTTTCAGCACAGTTCCCATCGCGATGAGCGCGATCGAGAGCGCGACAATAATCACTCGCACCCGATACAGCTTCATGATGCCGCTCATCGTTCGACCGCCACGAGACAGGCCAGCAGTGGCACGACCCGGCGAGCAGGAACCTCATAGCTGCCACGCCCACTCTGCGTCACCCATCCCGTCGACACCAACTGCCGCAAGTGGTGGTGGAGCTGGCCGGTAGTCCCGAGAGATTCCATGGCTGCGAGTTCGGCCGTCGCGTGGGTGCCGGCCAGGATGTGGCGCAGCAACTCCAGGCGCACCGGGTGCCCGAGCGCGGCGAACGCGGCCGCGCGATCGCCCCACCCGACCTCGAACAGCCCGGCTGTACCGGCCCCCTGCTGCCACTCAACGGGCGCACCGCTCGGAAGCGTGACCGCGCCGACGAGCATAACGGCTCCGTCCCGGGTGGATTCATGGTCGGGCAGCCGCGAGCGCAGCCCGCCCAGCGCCCAGAAGGCATCGCTCGACGGAGCCTGGGCCTCATTCACCGCAGCGCCGGACGACGATCGGCCCTCCAGCGACGCCACCCGCGCCGCGAGGGCATTGAGCTCGTCCCGCAGCGCTTTCAGTTCACTCGCATCGGTCATAGCTCGATAATACGACGGAACGTATTAGCGAACAAATAGCGCCGTGCTCACGTCGCCGCGGCGAGCACTTCAACCCGATTCCCGTGAGCATCCCTCGTGTGAAACCGGACATAACCGTCAAAGGTGTCGCGATCGCTCCAGTCGACGCTGAAGCCGAGACGCCCCAGCCGGTTCCCGACCGCTTCCAGTTCAGCACCGGATGCCAGGACAAAGGCGGG
>JAZQRG010000161.1:0-15725 GCA_045629445.1 Mycetocola sp.
GCGGCAATGGACGTAGCCCGCACCCCGACGCCGACCGAGTCGGACGAGATGCGCCTCGCCCAGCTCCTCCGTTCCACCGAAAAGCCGGTCCCGCGACTACGCGGGACCCGCTTTTCTGTGGGATCGTGACGTCAGCGCCACCAATTGTCAAACGGTTCAACCGGAGTCGTGCGCTTGTGACGGGTCGCGATGAATCGGGCCTCGATGGCCTCAGCGACCTCATCCGGAACATCCCTGCCCTCGAGATAGTCGTCGATGTGGGCGTAGGTCAGCCCGAGGTTCGCTTCATCAGTCTGGCTCGGCTGGTCATCAAGCAGATCGGCCGTCGGAGCCTTCTCATAGAGTCTCGCGGGAGCGCCAAGGAACGCCAGGAGCGACTTGCCCTGGCGCTTCGTCAGCCCCGTGAGCGGCACGATGTCGACTCCCCCGTCACCGAACTTCGTGAAGAAGCCGGTGACCGCCTCGGCGGCGTGGTCGGTGCCGACAACGAGAAGCCTGTCCTGGCCAGCGAGAGCGTACTGCGCGACCATCCGCGCCCGTGCCTTGACATTTCCCTTGTTGAAGTCGCTGATCGGCGCACCCGTCGCGCTCTCGAACTCGGCCTCGATGCCGTCGACGCCGGGTTTGACGTTGAACGTCACCACGTGCTGCGGCTGAATGAACTCGAGGGCGAGTTGAGCGTCCTCCTCGTCGTGCTGCACGCCGTACGGCAGTCGTACGGCGACGAATGACACATGAACGTCATCTTCGGCGAGCTGTTCGACGGCGAGCTGGCACAGCCGCCCGGCCAGGGACGAGTCCTGGCCGCCGCTGATGCCGAGCACGAGTCCGCTTGCCCCGGATGCCGTCAGGTAGTCAGCGAGGAAATCGACGCGTCGACGCGCCTCGGCCTCCGGATCAATCTCGGGAAGAACGTGCAGCTCGGCAATGATCTGTTTCTGAAGTTCTCGCATGGGTAGTAATTTACTCACCCCGCGTTACGAACTGATGTCACATCGGCAGAAAAGTGCCCCCGGCAGGATTCGAACCTGCGACCAAGAGATTAGAAGGCTCCTGCTCTATCCCCTGAGCTACGGAGGCGGGCATGCTTCAGAATACCGCAGGCGCAGAAGCCCGGTCGCCCGCTCGCGGCGTGCGGCGTCACCCGTCACGGATAGCATGGGAACCATGAGCACTGTGAGCGACCGACTTGTCTGGATCGACTGCGAAATGACGGGACTCGACATCGATGCCGACGAACTCGTCGAGATCGCCGTCGTCATCACCGATTACGATCTCAAGCCGGTCGATGACGGACTCGACATCGTCATCAAGCCAGACGACTCGGCACTCGCCAACATGGGTGAGTTCGTGACCAACATGCACACGTCCTCGGGACTCCTCGAGGAGATTCCGCAGGGTGTCAGCGTTGCTGAAGCCGAGTACCAGGTGCTCGAGTACGTCCTCAAGCACATCCCGGCCGAGCAGCGCGCTCCCCTCGCCGGCAACTCCATCGGCACCGACCGCGCGTTTCTCACGAAATTCATGCCCCGCCTCGACGCTCAGCTGCACTACCGCAACGTCGATGTCTCGTCGATCAAAGAGCTCGCGAGGCGCTGGTACCCCCGTGCATACTTCAACGCTCCAGCGAAAGACGGCGGCCACAGGGCACTCGCCGACATCCTCGAGTCGATCCGTGAACTGGCGTATTACCGCCAGGCCGTGTTCGTTCCACAGCCGGGTCCAACATCGGACGAAGCAAAAACGGCTGCACAGGCCGTTGTGAACAATTACGCCCCAATCATGTAATACACTTTTAGGGTTGCAATCATCCGGTTGAGAGATCGGGAGATGCGCATGGTGGGTATAGCTCAGTTGGTAGAGCGCCTGGTTGTGGTCCAGGAGGTCGCGGGTTCAAGCCCCGTTACTCACCCCAAGTAGACAGATCCACTCGCGCGGGTCGCGAAACCGGGTCGGATCGGCAGACGTCACATGTTTGACCTCGATGCTGACAGGTTCGAGGCCCTCGTCGGCGAGATCTTCGACGAGTTGCCCGATGACATGGTCAACGGACTCGACAACGTGGCGATCGTGATCGAGGATTTGCCCGAAGACGGCTCACTCGACCTGCTCGGCCTCTATTCGGGCATCGCGCTGACCGACCGTGGCCAGTACGGATTCGGTGAACTGCCCGACATGATCAGCATTTACCGGATGCCGTTGCTGGCGGTTGTCGACGACGAGGACCAGCTTCGGGAACAGGTGCGCATCACCCTCGTGCACGAGATCGCCCACTTCTATGGAATCGGCGACGACGAATTGCACTCACTCGGCTGGGGCTGACGGCCAAACACCGATCGGCGGGCTAGCCTGATCCCGTGGCAAGGACAGGCAGTACATCATGGGCGTAGCACGCGGACTCGGGATTTTCGCCGGAACGCTCGTCATCCTCGGCGCCGGCGTCTACGGACCCGCGACGCTCGTCGGTCCCCTGCCCGCGGCATCCGTCACTGAACTGAAGGCCTCAGCGGGCGATGCTTCCGCTGTGCCCCCGGTCTTGCCTGCGACAGGAGCGAGCGCGGTTACCGAGTCTGTCGACAGCGCCCCGCTCGCCGTCGCCGGCAGCGCCGAACCGGTTCCGATGGCAGGCATCACGAAGACAATCACAGCGCTCGTCGTCCTCGACGCGAAACCGCTCGCAGACGGCGCGCCTGGTGGAACGGTTCCGATCACGAGCGACGATTACCTGTCTTACATCGACTACCGCGATGCGGGAACCCGAACGGTCACGGTCTACACCGAAGACCAGTGGACCGAGCGTGAGATGCTCCAGGCCCTCCTACTCGGATCGAGCAACAACCACGCCGATGCTCTCGCACGCTGGGCGTTCGGTTCGACCGAAGGCTATGTCGAAGCAGCGAATGCCTGGCTCGCTGAGAACGGCATGACGGGGACAACAGTCGTGGACGCAACGGGCCTCGACGAACGAAGCGCGGGCACCGCCACCGATCTGGCGCGGCTTGCCGCACTTGCGCTCACCAACCCGGCGATCTCGTCGGTGCTCTCCGAACCGGTGACCGGGCTGCCGAGCCGGCGTGGCATCACAAACACCACCACGTACCTGCCTGAACAGCAGGTGGTTGGTATTTCTCGGAGTTACACGGATGCCGCGGGAATCTGCCTTCTGTTCGCCGGCGACGTCTCTGTCGAGGGTGAGTCATACCGCTTCTACGGCGCGTTTGTGCGGCAGCCAGACTGGGACACGCTCGAACAGTCCGTTGTCGGCGTGATGGACAGCGCAAGGGCCGGTGTCACGCCGACTCCGGTGCTCGCCGAGGCAACACCGGTGGTCAGCTACACAACGGCGTGGGGCGAGACCGCTCAGGGCGTCTCGGGGGCATCGCCCTCCCGGCTTCGCTGGAGCGCCTCTGCCCCGGAGATCGACGTCGCCACTGAACCGGTCACATCCGCCGGAACGGGAGCGAACGTGGGCAGCATCACGGTCGTCGACGGCTCGTCGACGTCGAAAACCTCGCTCACCCTCGATCGCGCACTGACCGACCCCGGAGTGTTCTGGCGGCTATCTCATCCGATTCCTGTCATACAGTCGCTGATCGCCTCGTTCGGCTAGTGCGACGTGGTCCTGCTGTCCGGGGCAATATCGGCAACCCACTCGGCGAATGTTTGGCTTCCCCGCTGAGCGGTCGGTCCTGGCAGGAGAGTGCCGTCCCGCATCGCTCTGCCGAAGCCTCCCGGAAGGGCAACCTCATACACCGGGCCAGGAGCGTCGATCGCTTTCTTGTATCTCGTCACCATGTCCGCCATGCGGTGCACCTCGGGGCCGGCGAGATCGAGGGCCCGCCCGGACGGCGCAGCCACTGCGAGTTCAACCAGTCGTTCTGCAACTTCGCGCGCCGCCACCGGTTGTGACGTCATCGTCGGAACAACGCTGACCGGTCCAAGTTTGATCCGCGAGTACAACTGCTGGGCGAACTCGTGAAACTGGGTGGCCCGAAGGAGCGTCCACGGGATCTGGCCGCGGGTCACCAATCGCTCTTGCGCCGCTTTTCCGGCGTAGTAGCCGAACGGTGCCTTGTCACAGCCCACGATCGAGAGCGCCACGTGGTGAGCGACGCCCGCGGCCAGCTCTGCCTCGATCAGGTTCGCCGTGACGATCGAAAAGAACGCACGCGACTTCGGGCCCGCTTGCGTAAGGATCGACGTGACGTCGATAACGGCATCCGCACCTTCGATTTTGTGGGCAAGGCCGTCACTCGCCAGCAGGTCGACGCCCGTGGACCGGGAGAGAACCACAGTTTCGATTCCTCGCTCACGTGCGACGTCGACCACATGGCGCCCGACGACTCCGGTTCCTCCAGCAACAGCGATTCTCATAGCCCCATCCTTGCCCAACCGCGGCGGTGTCGGATATTGCGACATGTCTTTTTCACGCATGACGGCCGGCTGCCTGCTGGTGGGTTAGTCCAGCCGCAGCACCAGATCGGCGGAGCCCGCCGGTTCCTGAGCGGCGACGAACGCCTCGAATTGCGCCTGCCAGTCATCCCAGTGCGCATCGAACGCGCCCAGGTCTCTCGCCAGTGCCCGCGACTTACGAACCGCGTCGTCGGCATCGAGCCACACGGTGAGCGTCGCCAACTGACGGTTCGCCCTCGTGAGAACTCCACACCCCTCAACGATGAGCGGTGCCCCCGACGGGACCGCACTCCATTCAGCGGGCGCGTCCCGCTCCCAGTCGTGGCGCTGCCATCGTGCCGGCTCGGCTCGGTGGCGCGGTTCGAGCAGGTGCACCCGCACATGCTCCCCCGCCGCCGCGAGCCCGCCCCAGCCGGGATAGATGTCGTCCATTCGAACGAGGGTCGGCTGCGTCGCTCCGGGCCATGCGGCCACGAGCGCATCGGCGAGACTCGACTTTCCCGCACCGCTCGGCCCGTCGAGGAGGATTGTCTGCGTTGTGAGGCTGCCGGATCGGTTGAGGATCGACCGGGCGCCGGCTGCCAGCGCGACGGCTGCCCGTGCGCCGCCCGCCGGTGCACCGCCCGCCCGTGCACCGCCCGCCCGTGCACCCTCAGACAAGGATGAACTTCCAGGTCCCCGCGAGAACCGCCGCCCAGATCGACAGGGCAGCGATGGCCGCGCCGATGACGAGGAGGACAGCCTCAGGGCGGCCCACCGTCGACGGTCGCGCCCAGGTGCGCGGCAGATCCGAACCGAATCCCTTTGCTTCCATCGCCGTCGCAAGCTTGCTTCCACGCCGAATCGCCAGCACGAGGAGCGCAAACGCCTGGCTTGCGAATCGAGCGAGCAGGTTCGCATCACCGACTCCGCGTGCGCGGCGGGCCTGTCCGAGCGCCTTCCAGTCGTCAATGAACAGACCAACCATGCGCAAACCCGCCAACCCGCCGAGCACGAATCGCGCGGGCAGCCTGAGCACCTGCCCGAGTCCGTCTGCAAGGTCGGTCGGGTCGGTTGTCGCGAACAGCACGATGCTCGGCAAACCGATTGCCAGCACACGGAGCGTGATCGCGATACCGAGAGTGAGCGACCCCTCGGTGATGGTCACGAGACCCCAGGAGGCCAGCACCGGTCCGGAGTCCTCTCCGTAGAGCACTGTCGTCGCCCCCGCGAACGGTGCACCGAGCCATAGCGGCGCAGTACGCAGCCAGAACCCGCGGGCGTCGAGCCCCGACCAGAACAGCAGGACACAGACGAGCACGAGCGCAACGGATGCCGAGACCACGTCGATCGACAGCAGGAGCGTGACGCTGATGAGAATGGCAACCGCCAGTTTCGCGACGGGGTTCACCCTCGCGATGGCGGAGTCACGGACCTCGGAGATCAGCCCGGTCATGACATCACCCGGCTCGGACCGAGGACGATCTCCCGGTCGGAGAGAGCTCGAACAAGGTCGTCGTCGTGCGTGACGGTGACGACACTGCTTCCCGCGTCGACGAGTTCCCCGAGCAGCAGCACGAGCTCACGCCAGGTCCGAGCATCCTGCCCGAAGGTCGGTTCATCGAGAAAGAGGATCTGCGGCCGGGTCGCGAGGATGGTGGCGACACTCAGGCGTCGCTTCTCCCCGCCGGAGAGGGTGAATGGGTTCGCGTCAGCCAGCGCCTCCAGACGAAGCCTCGAGAGCAGCTCGTCGACGCGGTCCCTGATTTCTCGTTCGCCGAGACGAAGGGCTGCCGGCCCGACCGCCAGTTCTTTCCGCACGGTCGTCGACAGGAACTGGTGCTCCGGGTCCTGGAAAACGGTGCCCATGCGGGTGAGCAGATCGCGTGATTTCCACCGGATCGGGTCTGGTCTGAGGCCTCGGGCGAGCGAGCTCCTCGCGGCGAGCGTTCCACCGAGAGGAGCCAGCAGCCCACCGAGAGTGAGAGCGAGAGTCGACTTACCTGCTCCGTTCGCCCCGGTAATTGCGACAGTCTCTGATTCGAACAGTGACACGTCGAGAGCGGATGCCACCGGCTGCGACGTTCGTGAGGCGAACGGCGTACGCCCAACGGTCAGATCACCGCCAGAGAGGAGTTCAGCACCCCGACCGGCCCTCTTCTGACGCTCGGGCACGACCGGCGGGTGCGATGGCACCCAGACCCCCGCTTGAGCGAGTCGCGCACCGTGAGCAGTGAGCACGTCGGAGGGCGCACCATCGGCGAGCACTCCCCCGGCTGGGTCAAGAACGATGACGCGGTCGACGAGATCCTGCCACACAGCGACACGGTGCTCGACGACGATCAGGGTCGCGCCGGTGTCAGCGATCACCCGTGCGACGACATCCCTCACCTCCGTCACTCCCGCAGGGTCAAGGTTCGCCGTCGGTTCGTCGAGGAGAACGAGACCCGGCCGCATCGCGAGAACACCGGCGAGTGCGAGGCGCTGTTTTTGGCCGCCAGATAAGCGCGATGACGGATGCTCGAGCGAAAGCCGCAGTCCGACAGCGTCGAGTGCCTCCCGCACGCGCCGCCAGATCTCGTCGCGCGGCACACCGAGGTTCTCACACGCGAAGGCGACGTCGTCGCCCACTCGAGCGAGCACAACCTGCGAGTCCGGGTCCTGCAGAACGAGCCCTGCCCTTCCGCGGACGTCCGCCGGCCGCTTGCCGTCGATGCGGAGATCGCCGGTCTCGTCGCCCTCCTCATCGCCGCCGAGAACGCCGGCGAGTGCGGCAAGGAGTGTCGACTTACCGGCGCCGGAGGCGCCGAGCAACAGCACCCGCTCGCCCGGCGCGATGTCGAGCGTCAGGTCGGAACCCGCCGGAGCCGAGCGCCCGGTGTGCCGCCAGCCCCATCCGGACGCTCGAATACCGGCGCCCCCGGAAAACTCGTGATGCATTCAGTTCGTCCGGCCTGAGCCCGCCCGCCCGGGAACCGAGCGTGCCCGGTTGCCCGACGCGAACCGGCTGAGCGCTCCGGTCGCGGCGAGCCCACGAGCGGCGAACCACGACAGCAGGCCCGCGAGAACGACACCGGATGCGACGGCGCTGACGAAGTAGGTCAGTTTCGCACCGGCGTCGAGGGCCGCGTAGCTCGTGAAGGTGGTATCGAGGAAACCGACAGCGACCCCCGCACCGGCACCGGCGAGCAGGGCAACCCCAAAGCCGAAGCTGCGGTAGAAGAACAGCGCGAAGACCAGTTCAGCTCCAGCGCCCTGAATCAGGCCCCAGATGAGCGTTTCAAAGCCCCATACTGTCCCGATAAGCGCAGAGACCGCGGCGGCGACGAGTTCGGTATAGATCGCTGCACCCGGTTTACGAATGATCAGGCCGCCGAGCACACCGGCGAAGAGCCAGCCACCCGCAAGCAGCCCGCCGAGGCCAGGGGTAAACGCGAGGGCCCCGCTGAGCGGCCCCCACGCGAGTCCCCATGCCCAGAAAATGACACCGGCAGCAACACCGATAACGCTCGCCGTAACGATGTCGACGACGCGCCAGCGATATGACCGGCGTCCCTGCGCTCGCGAGCTGACCGCATCCGCGGGGTGAGATGGTGAGTGAGTAGATGAGAATTGCATGATTCGCGCCCTCCGTGTAGGAATCAGGGCACGGGTAGCGAGATGGATGCCTCCCTGCGCTGGCATTACCCAGATCAGGTTCGACGGTCGAAGATTATGGAATCTTCCTCTCAGCCCGGTTCACCGGACTCCCGTGTTACTCAGGCGAGTATAGCCCGAACGCTACTTCTTCAGTGCTTTGATGATGAACGCGAGCGCTTTTCCTGCTGTCCACACGAAGGGGATGCCGACGGCGAGGAGGGAGACGACGTTCGGTTCGAAGCGCAGTCCGGTGCTGGTTTTGAGGTATGCACCGATGGGGAGGGCGAATCCGCCGCCACCTCCGCCTGATCCGGCACCGTGGCCGGAGACGGTTGCGCTTCCCGTGTCGCCTTCGCCTTCACCCTCGCCGACGCCGAAGCCGTACCACGCCAGCGCGACAGGAAGAAGCTTTGCCCCGTCGACATCCACCGGGTCCCCGTACACCGAGGTAACGCCGATTGATTTGAACCTGTCTGCCATTTCCAACGCGAGATTTGTCATGGCCTCACGCTACCGGCCCGGGAAGAGGCGCGCCAAGGGTTGCTTTCCTCGCGTCTGGCCGGTCAGGATGCCGGTGCGCGCGTTCCCCCGGCTGTGTCGTTGCCCTTCGGGCCGAGAAGCGATGCCCTGCGCACGGCTCCCCCGCCGAACCGGGCCCGGAGCGAGTCGATCGTCGTTTCAGCGTCTCGCCACTCCTCGTCGGGGTCCCAGAGCGCCGCGACCGCGTCGTGCTCGTCCGTCAGCTGCTCAGCGCGAACGCCGATCAACCGGATCGCCCTGCCGTCCGTGTCGAGCGCGCGAAGCAATTCGTTCGCTTCCTCAAACAGGCGCCTTCCCACGTTCGACGGTTCGGCGAAGGTCCGGGACCGCGTCACGGTCGTGAAGTCGTCGAACCGGACTTTGATCGCGACGGTTCTCGCCGAGACCCCCGCACGCCGGAGGCGGACGGCGACCTGGTCGGCGAGTCTCAGTAACTCGAGTCGCACGCGGGCCGGGTCGGTCACATCGGTGTGGAACGTGACCTCGTGCCCGATGCTCTTCTCCGCCGTCGATGTGACAATCTGGCGGGCGTCCCTGCCGTGTGCGAGTTCGTGGAGCTTGACCCCTGTGGCCTCGCCGACCGCTCGCGTGAGTGTTGCCAGCGGGGCGTCGGCAACATCACCGACCGTCGACAGCCCGATCCTCAGCAGCGATTCTTCGGTCTTGGCGCCGACGCCCCACAGGGCACGGATCGGGAGTGGGTGGAGAAAAGCGAGCGTCTCGGACGGAGGAATGACGAGCAGACCGTCGGGCTTCGCCCTGCCCGACGCGACCTTCGCGACAAACTTCGTGGCGGCGGCTCCGACGGAACAGGTGAGGCCGGTCTCCCGGCGCACGCGTTCCCGAATGTGCTGGCCAACGACAGCTGGCGAACCGAGAAGACGTCTCGCACCGGAAACATCGAGGAACGCCTCGTCGATGCTCAGCGGCTCCACAAGTGGCGTCGCATCACGGAAGATCGCCATTACCTGTCGGGAATACTCGGTGTATCGCTCGTGGTGGGGCGGGAGGATCGTCGCCTGCGGGCACAGCCGGATCGCCTTCGACACCGGCATCGCCGCGGTCACGCCGAATCGACGCGCCTCATACGTGGCGCTCGTGACGACGCTGCGTCCTTCAGCGTGCCCGATGATGACCGGTTTACCGCGGAGCTCGGGGTGGTCGAGGAGCTCAACCGACGCGAAGAACGCGTCCATGTCGATGTGCAGGATGCTCGCGCCCGAGTCATCGACCTCGCGACCGGTCACCTGTCGCGCGCTGCCGTCCTGCCTGCTCATGAACTCCATTCTCCCAGCTTTCGCGGGGATCGGCGCCCGTCAGACCAGGGCGATGACGACCGGCTTGAGCCATTCGCGGAACGCCTCTGGATCATCCCTCAGGGACTCCGAGATGATCACCGTGTCCGGTGCAACCACCCACGCACCCGGCTCAGCGAGCGGAAGCACTTCGAGGTCAAGCCGGAAGGAGCTTGTCTGCCTGCGGAGTTCGAACTGCCGCCGTTGCACCAGTCGGTACGCGTCACCGAGCGGCTGCCCGCGGGCCTTCACCGCGGCGAGATACTCGGCGTGACGGTCCTCCACCCAGGCCGTTACGGTGTCGTAGCAGGCGTAGACGAGGTCCTGCAGTTCGAGCGCGCGGTCGAACACCTCGAAGTGAGGCGGGCGCACCTGACTGATGAACGGGCGAGTTTCCCTGCGGACAATACCGGCCCACCAGCCACGCCACTGCGCGGCGAGGGCCGCCCTGTCGATGTCAGGCTGGTCGACTCCGGCTGGTTCAGGGATGACCGGAGGGACCTGCTCTTCACACTCATCTGAGAGACCGGCAAGGTCTCTCAGGGCAAGCGCGAGGAGCAGATCCCTCGGGCAATCCTCTGTGATCTGCCAGCGAATCGAACCCTCGACCAGCATGGCATGATCGTACCTCCGAGTTTTGGGCTTCGGAAGTGCGCATCAGGCCTCAGCTCGAGGCGCGCTCCAGCACCAGTTCGCGCACGCGAGCAGCGTCCGCCTGACCCTTCATCGCCTTCATGACGGCGCCGATGACAGCGCCTGCCGCCTGAACCTTGCCGTCGCGGATCTTCGCCAGAACGTCAGGCTGCGACGCGAGCGCGTCGTCAATCGCCGCGATGAGAGCACCGTCGTCCGAGACAACGGCGAGCCCGCGGGCGTCGACGACCTCCTGGGGGGATCCTTCACCGGCGATGACCCCTTCGAGCACCTGACGCGCCAGCTTGTCGGTCAGGGTGCCGTCTTCGACAAGAGCGGCGAGGGCGGCAACGTGCTCGGGTGAGACGAGAGCGGATGCCTCGACGCCCTGCACGTTGGCGACCCTGCTGATTTCTCCGGTCCACCACTTGCGCGCCGCTGCCGGCTTCGCACCGGCGGCAACCGTCGCTGAGACCTCGACGAGGAGTCCACCGTTGACGACGTCCTGGAACTCGAGGTCGGTGAAGCCCCACTCGGCCTTGAGCCGGCGACGACGCGCCGCAGGCGGTTCCGGCAGCGCGGCACGCAGTTCCTCAATGAGCTCGAGGCTCGGCTCGACCGGCAGCAGGTCGGGCTCGGGGAAGTAGCGGTAGTCATCGGCGTCGCTCTTGGGGCGGC
This sequence comes from Mycetocola sp., assembly GCA_045629445.1. Taxonomy (GTDB): domain Bacteria; phylum Actinomycetota; class Actinomycetes; order Actinomycetales; family Microbacteriaceae; genus Mycetocola_A. The sequence goes on from JAZQRG010000161.1 coordinate 11,178, forward strand.
CGGCACTCGTGCGTCCGGTGTCTTCGTGCCAGTGACGCGTCTCCTGGATGATGGTTCCGCCGTCGGCGAGCACCTGCGCCTGGCGCTGGATCTCGTAACGAATGGCGCGCTCGACCGAGCGCAGAGAGTTGACGTTCTTCGTCTCTGTCCGCGTTCCGAGCGGCGCGGGCGGCTCGCCTTCCGGCGTACGACGGCGCAGCGAGATGTTGGCGTCGCAACGCAGGTTGCCGCGCTCCATCTTCGCGTCCGAGATGCCGAGGCTTGTGACGATGTCGCGGATTGTCGCGACGTACGCTTTGGCGAGCTCAGGGGCATCCGCTTCGGCACCGTAAATGATGTCTGTGACGATCTCGACGAGCGGCACACCGGCGCGGTTGTAGTCGACGAGCGAGTACTCAGCACCCTGGATCCGCCCGGTCGAGCCGCCGACGTGCGTCAGCTTGCCCGCGTCCTCTTCCATGTGCGCACGCTCGATCGAGACGGTGACGAGGCGACCGTTCGGCAGTTCGACATCGACGGATCCGTCGAAGGCGATCGGTTCGTCGTACTGCGAGATCTGGTAGTTCTTCGCGAGGTCAGGGTAGAAGTAGTTCTTCCGTGCGAACCGCGATGACGGCGCGATAGAGCAGCCGAGCGCGAGCCCGAGGCTGATCGCATAGCGAACCGCCTGTCCGTTGACAACGGGAAGTGACCCGGGCAGCCCAAGGCACACCGGCGAGACGTTCGTGTTCGGCAGCGAACCGAACTCGTTCGGTGCCGACGAGAACATTTTCGTCTTGGTGTTCAGTTCGACGTGGACCTCGAAGCCAAGCACCGGCTCGAACAGCTCAAGCGCTTTGTCGTAGTCCATCAGGGCGTCTTTCGCCATTATTTTCCTCCCAGTGCCGGAGCCTTGGAGATCAGCGTGTGACCCCACTGAGCTTCGAGCAGAGCTTCGATTGCCGCACCGACGCGGTAGAGCCGTGCGTCTTCACGCTGCGGCGCCATGACCTGGATGCCGACGGGCAGCCCGTCCTCCGGCGCGAGTCCGATCGGAACGCTGATGCCGGGAATTCCCGCAAGGTTCGCCGGAATCGTCGTGATGTCATTGAGGTACATCGCCATCGGGTCGGCGAGCTTCTCGCCGAACTTGAACGCCGTTGTCGGTGCGCTCGGGGTCACGAGAACGTCGACCTTCTCAAACGCAGCGCTGAAGTCGCGCTGGATGAGTGTGCGGACCTTCTGTGCGCTGCCGTAATAGGCGTCGTAGTAACCGGCGCTCAGCGCGTACGTGCCGAGGATGATGCGTCGCTTGACCTCGGGACCGAAGCCTGCCTCGCGCGTTGCCGCCATGACCTGCTCGACGGTTCCACCGCCATCGGGCTGCACCCGCATGCCGAACCGAACCGAGTCGAACTTGGCCAGGTTGCTGGACGCCTCAGCGGGCAGGATCAGATAGTACGCAGCGACGGCATACTCGAAGTGCGGAGCACTGACTTCAACGACCTCAGCGCCCTGCTGGGTGAGCAGCGCGACGGTCTCGTCGAACCGGCTCTGCACTCCCGCCTGGAAACCTTCTCCGGTGAGTTCACGAACAACACCGACCTTGAGGCCGGCGAGACCTTCCCCGCGTGCCCCCGAGCGAGCGGCATCCGCCATCGACGGCCAGACGTCGGTGAGGGATGTCGAGTCCTTGGGATCGTGCTGAGCGATGACGTCGTGCAGCAGACCGGCGTCGAGCACCGTGCGGGTCACGGGCCCGACCTGGTCGAGCGAGGACGCGAGCGCGATGGCACCGTAACGGCTGACAGCGCCGTACGTCGGCTTCACACCGACGGTGCCGGTGACGTGCGCAGGCTGACGGATCGACCCGCCGGTGTCGCTTCCGAGCGCGAGCGGCGCCTCGAAGGCGGCCACAGCGGCGGCGGATCCACCACCGGAACCACCGGGGATCCGATCGAGGTCCCACGGGTTGCGGGTGGGACCGTACGCCGAGTGCTCTGTCGACGAGCCCATGGCGAATTCGTCCATGTTGGTCTTGCCGATGGGAATGAGACCGGCTTCACGGGAGAGGCGCACCACCGTCGCGTCGAACGGTGACATGTACCCCTCGAGAATCTTGCTTCCCGATGTCGACGGCATGTCGGTCGTGACGAGGACGTCCTTGACGGCGAGCGGAACACCGGCGAGGGGGCCAAGCTTCTCGCCTGCTGCCCGACGTTCGTCGATGCGGCGCGCTGTCGCGAGAGCGGTGTCGGAAACGGCGAGGAAGGCGTGCACATCAGCGTCGACGGCGTCGATGCGATCGAGGTGGGCCTGGGTGGCATCGACAGCACTGATCTCGCCGCTCTGCAGGTTCGCTGAGAGGTCGGCGGCTGTCATCCGGATGATGTCGCTCATTACTGCTCCTCCCCGAGGATCGCCGAGACCTTGAACCGGTTGTCGGCCTGCTCGGGCGCGTTCTGGAGCGCTTGTTCAATTGTGAGCGTGTCACCGACGACGTCGTCGCGGAAGACGTTCGAGAGCGGAACCGGGTGGCTCGTCGCGGGAACATCGTCCGTCGCGACCTCCTGCACCTTGGCGATGCTGTCGACGATCTGGTCGAGCTCGGTCGTGAGACTCGAGATCTCTTCGGGAGTGAGGGCAATTCGGGCGAGGTTCGCCAGATGCGCCACCTGCTCCTCAGAAATTTCAGACATGGGTCTCCGTCATATAAGTACTGGGGTGTCCTTCCATTCTATTGCGCCTGTGCCTGCAGGCTCGTCGCCGGCGGCCCGCCGCGATTAGAGTGGGACGAGTGACTGATACCACTTCTCGTCCCTGGCTTGCCAATTACGCACAGGACGTCCCGTTCGACATTCCACTCCAGGACGGCAGCCTCGGCGATCTGGTGCGGATGTCGGCGGAGAATCACCCGTCCCTCGTTGCCCTCGAGTTCTTCGGCGCGACGACGACGTACAGCGAACTGCTTCGCTCGGTCGAGCGCGTCGCTGAGGGACTCAGGGGCCTCGGCGTGAAGAAGGGCGACCCCGTCGCCATTGTGTTGCCGAACTGCCCTGAGCACATCGTTGCGTTCTACGCGATCCTGCGGCTGGGCGCCATCGTCGTCGAGCACAACCCGCTCTACACGCCCCGTGAGCTTCGGCACCAGTTCGAGGACCACGGCGCCAAGGTCGCCATCGTCTGGAACAAGGTCGTTGCTACGGTGCAGGACTTCCCCGCCGACATCGCCGTCGAGTCCCTCATCGACGTGGACATTACCCGCTCCATGCCGTTCGGAATGCGGGTTGCGCTGACGTTGCCGATCGCCAAGGCGCGAGCATCCCGCGAGGCGCTGACCGCGAAGACGAAAGACACCCTCAGCTGGTCGAGCCTCAGTTCGTCGGGTTCCATCGACCAGAAACACCCTCGACCTGAGGCGAGCGACGTCGCGATCATCCAGTACACCTCTGGCACGACCGGCCTGCCCAAGGGCGCTGTCCTCACGCACGCCAACCTGCTCGCCAACGCCGCACAGGCACGCGCCTGGACACCGACGATCACGCACGCCGGTTGCACCGTCTACGCGGTGCTCCCGATGTTCCACGCGTACGGGCTCACGCTGTGCCTGACCTTCGCGATGAGCATGGGCGCCAGGCTCGTCCTGTTCCCGAAGTTCGATCCCGACCTCGTCCTGAAGGCGGCGAAGAAGCATCCGCCGACCTTCCTGCCGGCGGTTCCGCCAATTGCAGACCGCCTGCTCACCCGCGCGAAGGAGACGAATACTTCGCTTCAGGGCCTCGAAATCGGCATCACGGGTGCGATGGCGCTACCGAACGATCTCGTCGTCCCGTTCGAGGCAGCAACGGGCGGATACCTCATCGAGGGCTACGGACTCAGCGAGTGCTCCCCTGTCCTGATGGCCAATCCGGTTTCTGACGGCCGCAAGTCCGGCACCGTCGGTCTGCCACTGCCGAGCACCGAGGTACGCATCGTCGATCCGGAGAACCCGACGGTCGACGTAACGCCGGGGACACCCGGCGAGCTGATTGTTCGCGGACCGCAGGTGTTCTCGGGCTACTATCGCAAGCCGGAGGAGACAAGCGCCGTCTTCGTCGACGGGAACTGGTTCCGCACCGGGGACATCGTGACGATGGACTCCGACGGGTTCATCAGCGTCGTCGACCGGATCAAGGAGCTCATCATCACCGGCGGGTTCAACGTCGCGCCGACCGAGGTCGAGAACACGCTTCGGCTGCACCCGGCGATCGCGGACGTTGCCGTCGTTGGCATGCCGAGCGCGCACTCGGGCGAGGACGTCGTCGCCGCCATCGTGCTCCGGCCCGGCGAGAAGGCCGACCGCGAGTCGATCCGCCAGTTCGCCCGCGACAACCTCACGCCGTACAAGGTGCCACGGCGCATCATGTTCATCGACGAACTGCCGACATCGCTTATCGGCAAGGTCCTGCGCAAGCAGGTGCGCGAACAGTTGCTCGAGAAGGAGTCAGGACGGACGGGGTCATTCCCGGCCGTGCAGTCCTGATCGACAACGGCGCCGGGTCCTGACGGCGTGCCCTTCAGGACCTGACC